>NZ_JADDYG010000842.1:104938-105273 GCF_015163535.1 Vibrio sp. OPT46
GATAACATTTATTTAACGTATGGAGTGGTGTAATCTTGCGTTATATTTAGAATTTGCTAAAATGATTTCCGTCGCAAATTGCGCATTAAGATTGCAGAGGAAAAATAAGCAATCCGTGTTTTCTCAAAGGAATTGAGGTGAGTTATGCTACGTGAGTTTGCTGTATATCGACCATTACAAGTGGCCCGTTTTGTTAAAACGTTGTTCAAAGGTCAGTTTTTTATTGTCGGGGTTGGTTGTTTTCAGTTCGACAATGGCAAAGTGTTACTACCTGACGTCAACGATCATAAAAGGCTCACCATCTTTAAAGAAGTCAACCAAGTGATAGCATCATT
>NZ_JADDYG010000842.1:105283-145784 GCF_015163535.1 Vibrio sp. OPT46
TGGGGTTGGCTGTTTTCAGTTCGACAATGGCAAAGTGTTACTACCTGACGTCAACGATCATAAAAGGCTCACCATCTTTAAAGAAGTCAACCAAGTGATAGCATCATTATCGGCTTAGTTAGCTTGGTACCCACTTAGATTTAGAAAAGAGCGACCATATCGGTCGCTCTTTTTGTTGCTGGTTAGGTTTATCCTTGGAGGCTTGGTGGGAAGCAAACTCCCGTTCCTCCGATGCCACAGTAACCATCAGGGTTTTTCGCCAAATATTGCTGGTGGTAGGTTTCCGCAAAGTAATACGGACCTGCTGGTTGTATTTCGGTGGTGATGTTCGCGCGTTGCTCTTCTTGCAGTGCTTGTTGATACAAGAGTTTCGATTTCTCTGCGCTCTCGAGTTGCTCCGTCGAATAAGTGTAAATTGCAGAACGATATTGAGTACCTAAGTCGTTACCTTGACGCATTCCCTGAGTTGGGTCGTGTTTTTCCCAAAAAACAGCCAGTAGCTTTTCTAATGAGATGACGCGTTCATCGAAAACGACTCGAACGACTTCTGTATGACCCGTTTTACCCGTACAGACTTCTTCATAGGTGGGATTGGGTGTGTACCCCCCAGCGTAACCGACCGAAGTAGATACAACGCCGTCGAGTTGCCAAAATACGCGCTCAGCGCCCCAAAAACAGCCCATTCCGAGCAAAATCTGTTGTTGGTGTGACGTCAGAGGCGCCTTTAGGTTAGATTTATTTACAAAATGATGATCGTCAATCTGCATTGGTTGATCTCTACCTGGCAAGGCATCTTCTATACTGATCAATGTTTGTTTGTTGAGCATGGTATTTGTCCTTCAATACGTGTCTTAAATTTGCGAACTTTTTCATTTCGTCTGTATCTGATGCTGTGATGACATAGACCGCGTTAAACCTATTAATATTACAGACTTAGAATCTAATTGGCGTTATCATTATTTACGTTTACTTAACCTCATTCAGCCATAAAAGCATGATAAAAAAAGCTCTCCCCACCATTGTTGGCCTGTTTGCCTTTTCTCATGGTGCCTATGCCGATGTTTCTTTGACTTTGAAAGGCATTGATGGCGCTTTAGAAGAGAATGTCAGTGCGTATCTATCATCTATTCCAGAGAAGGATTACTCCACTTCTCTGCGTTTTCAAGCGAGATTAGATCAAAGTATCACTGAAGCGCTTAACGCGCTTGGGTATTATCATGCAAAAATTTCATACTCTATTCCTGAAGCGAATGATGAGTTAATTGTGCTCATCAAGCCGGGCTTGCCAGTGAAAGTGAAAGTCATGGATGTGGTCATCACTGGAGAGGCCAAGGACGATGAAGAATTTGCAAAACTTATTGAGCGCTCTCCGCTCAAAGTTGGCCAAGTTTTGAATCAAGGCCAATACGACAGCCTTAAGTCAGGCATTCGTAACTTGGCGCTTCAGCGTGGTTACTTCAATGGTGAGTTTACGCTAAGTCGATTAGAGGTTATCCCTGATCTGAACGAAGCTAATGTCCGTTTGCACTACAGCAGTGGAATACGTTTCAATTTTGGCGACGTTTCTTTTATTGGCAACCACATCTGGGAAGACCGTGTCGCATCACTACAACCTTTTAAAGAAGGGGACCCATACAACGTTTCGAAGCTGGGCGAGTTTAACCAGAAGCTATCAAATACGGAGTGGTTTTCCTCAGTTTTTGTTGAGCCTGAATTGGATAGGCTTGATGATGGCCGAGACTTGCCAATTAAAGTGTCTTTATCTCCTGCTTCGAAGAATCAGATCGAGACGGGTATTGGTTACTCAACGGATGTCGGCGTTCGAGGAACGTTGAAGTGGAAGAAACCTTGGGTGAGCTCCCGAGGACACAGTTTCAACACTGCTTTATCCCTATCTAAGCCAGAGCAAACTGTGACTGCTTCTTACAAAATTCCTTTAGAAGATGTCGCTAACGATTATTATCAAGTTCAATATGGGCTTAAAAACCTAGACAACCGTGACACGCAGAGTATCGAGTCTAACCTTGCAGTGGAACGTCATTGGTTAGCAGACGGTGGTTGGCATAATACCGTTTATGTTCGTCATTTGTACGAGAGCTTTACGCAAGGTTTACAAGATGATGAATTCAACTTCGTACTTCCAGGTGCGACATTTTCTCGGACTAGGGTTCGAGGGGGCAATATGCCAATGTGGGGAGACAAGCAAAGCATCACTATTGAGTATGGTGATACCGCTATGCTTTCTGAAACTAGAGTGCTCCGCTTAATTGGCTCGACTTCTTGGATTCGTGGTATTGGAGAGAATCATCGTGGTTTGTTCCGCTTAGAAGGTGGTGCGAATATTACCGATGAACTTGAAAAGCTATCACCGTCGCTGCGTTTCTTCGCAGGTGGTGACAATAATATTCGTGGTTACGGCTATGAATCTATTTCACCTGTGGATGAGAGTGGTGCTTTGACGGGTGGTAAATACATTGTTAGCAGTACATTAGAATACCAATATCGTGTTTATGGAAACTGGTGGGCTGCAACGTTTTACGATATTGGTGATGCGTTTAATGAAACACCAGATTGGAAATCAGGTGCTGGTGTTGGTATCCGCTGGGCGTCTCCGGTGGGCCCTGTTAGTTTTGATTTTGCATGGGGGTTGGATGCAAAACCAGAACGAGAGTTTCGTATCCACTTCTCATTGGGGCCTGAGCTATGATCAAAATGATGTTTAAGTGGACCAAATGGCTGTCGCTCAGTTTGATTGGTCTATTGCTGTTGCTCATCATTATTGTCGCGACAGTTTTATTTACCCACCCAGGCCTCAAATTTGCCTTGTGGGGAGCCGAAAAAGCACTACCACAATTGCAGATTGAAAAAGTGCAGGGTTCATTGTTTCCTCGCTTCGAACTGCATAACGTCAGTTTTTTCGATGAGTCTTTGAATATCGACGCCAAAGTCGAGCGTTTAGCATTGGCAGTGAACTTCCGCTGTTTCTTTGACCCTAAGGTCTGTGTCGATGAGTTAAGACTGCAGGGGCTTGACTTTAAGATGCCAGAGCTACCGCCAGCAAGCGAGGAGCAAGAGGAAACACCACCACTGCGTTCTATCAGTACGCCAGTGCCAATTTTTGTTAATAAAGTCAGCTTTAATGACATCAATGTCAATGTGCTGGGCAATCAAATTGATTGGCAAACATTCTCGACAGCTTTGTCGATGCAGGGTGATCGTTTGGTGATCGCACCTACCGCGTTGAAAGACATTAATGTGGCTTTAGCACCAAGTGAGGCTGAACCTGAAGCGGCTGCCGAGGAGCCGAAAGAAACTGACGTTACGCCGCAAGATATTGTGTTACCCGAAGTATGGATTCCACTGACGGTTGAAGCGCGTCGTCTTGATATTCACAATTTCAAACTGGCGGGTGAAACGCCAGTGATCGTCAATCATCTTGGTTTGGTTGCAAGAGCAGGCGGTGAACGTGTTGATGTCAAAACGTTAGAGCTCGACATGCCAGAAGTGGAAGGCAAGTTGAGCACACAAGTGACGCTTTCTTCTAATTACCCTATCAAAGCGCAACTGGACGCGTTAGTGAAGCAAGCGGATGCGAAGGGACAAAAACTGTCGCTTTCGGTCTCGGGTTCGGTTGGTGATTTGTCACTAAATGCTACGCTTTCTGAGCTTGTACAAGCGGAGATCAAAGGTGATATTCAACTGCTTAAAACGCAGTTACCGTTTGATGTCGAGATTAAAAATGTACAGGCGCAATGGCCGCTATTTGGACAAAGCGATTACCAGGTTTCTGTACCAAGCTTGGCGGCAAAAGGCTCACTTGATGGCTACGAAGTCGCATTAGAAACCAAAGCTTCGGGCAAAGATATTCCCGCCGTTGATGTCGCACTAAACGGCAAAGGTACGTTAGAGCAAATTGACCTCGAAAGCCTTGTAGTGAAAACCCTGGGAGGCGAACTCTCTGGGAAAGTCATGGCCAATTGGGCCGCGCCAATCAACTGGCAAGCTGACTTGAACCTGAAAAATATTCAACCAGGTTTACAATGGAAAGAAGCTGAAGGGGATATCAGCGGTAACCTTTCGACTTCGGGATCGTTAACAGAACAAGGCGGTTGGCAAGTCAGTTTGCCTAAGTTAGACATCGACGGCATTTTGCGAGGGTATCCGCTGAATGTTGAAGGGCAACTTGAAGCGTCTGATAAGAACGGCAAAGGCGAAGACATCCAACTTACCACTCAGGGTCTAGCGCTTTCTCATGGTCCAAACCAACTCAGTGCAAAGGGTAAGATAGATAAGCAAATTCTGATGGATGTTGAGGTTAACTTCCCTGATTTTGCGAAAAGTGTTCCGGATCTTGCAGGTAAAATGCAAGGTAAAGTCGCACTACGTGGTAGCTTGAAAGAACCAGACATCAATCTTGCTCTCGCTTTAAATCAGATAAACTGGCAGCAACAGGCGAACGTAGAAACGATCACTTTAAAGGGTGATGTGAAGCCTCTGCCAGCACCAAAAGCGAACATAAGCCTTATTGCGAACAACATTACCTATGACGACATAAAAGTTGATAGTGCTGACCTTGAAGTCTCTGGGGATGAAAAACTGCATCAACTGACGCTCGATGTAGTATCTGACCTGGTGTCGACCAGTTTAGAAATTGAAGGGACATTCCAGCAGAAACCAGAAATGATTTGGGATGGGGCGCTGCGCCGCTTGACGCTGAGCTCGCAACAAGGCCCGTGGGCGTTGCAAAAATCGACCGCGGTGAAGGTCAATATCGACAAACAGATCGCGAACGTTCAAGCGCATTGTTGGTTGCAAGCGGAGTCGAGCGTATGTCTAACCGAAGACATTAGTGTCGGTAAGAGTGGCCAGGCGAAGTTAGCCATCAATGATTTTGATTTTGACCAAATCAAACAATTCCTGCCGTCAGAAACCAAGCTGCAAGGCTCGGTTAATGCACAGGCTTTTGCTAAATGGGCACCAGAGAAAAAGCCTGAAGTAACCTTAAGTGTCAATATGCCAAAAGGCCAAGTTGAACAAGCGCTTGAACAGCCAATTAAAGTCGGTTGGGAAAGCTTCAACTTTAAAGCAGCATTAGCGAAAGACAAGCTTGATGCCGAGTGGCTATTTGATGTGAAAGATAACGGTGACTTGTCTGGTAAGGTTTCTTTACTGAATGTCTCGTCTGAAAAGCCCACTATTGATGGTAAGGTTTCACTCTCTACGTTCCACTTGGATTTCTTGGCACCGTTGATTGGTGAGTACAGCTTGTTTAAAGCAAACATGAATACTGACCTAGCGATATCAGGTGACGTCATGCATCCGAAGGTGAATGGTCAGTTCTTGATTGACCAAATGAAGCTACAGGGTGAAGTCACACCGATAGATATAAACTCAGGGCAGGTCGTCATCAACTTTAAAGGCCATCAAGCGGACTTGGATGCCGGAATTCTAACCCCGGATGGTGAGTTGAACGTTACCGGTGATGCCGACTGGCAGGACTTACAGAACTGGCGCACTAAAGCGCGTGTATTTGCTAAAGAGCTCAATGTTGATGTGCCTCCAATGGTAAAAATCAAAGTTGAGCCTGACATGACAATAGATGTGACCCCTCAGCTTGCGAAAATTGAGGGTGATATTAATTTGCCATGGGGAAGAATTGTCGTCGAAGAGCTTCCACCAAGTGCAGTAGGCGTATCGAGTGATACCGTTATTCTCGATAAAAACTTGCAGCCAGTGGACGATGTGGCTGCGATGCCGTTTGATGTGGAAACGAACATCAACATTAAAATTGGTGATGACTTCCAACTTGCCGCTTTTGGCTTAAAAGGTGGGTTGAAAGGGAGCCTAAACGTGACACAAAAAGACAAAGGTCCGTTCATCGTTGGTGAAGTGAATGTTGTCGATGGTTCTTATCGTTCGTTTGGTCAGGACTTATTGATTAAAGAAGGTAAGATTCTGATGAATGGTCCACCAGATCAACCTTACTTGTCTATCAAAGCGATTCGTAATCCAGACAATACCCAAGATGATGTCATTGCGGGGGTACAAGTGTCAGGCCCAGCATCTGATCCGAGTATAGAAATTTTCTCAGAGCCCGCGATGAACCAAGCCAATGCACTTTCTTATCTACTTCGTGGTCAAGATATTGATGGTGAAGCCGGTGGTAATGCAATGACGACTACCTTAATTGGTTTAAGCTTGGCGAAGAGTGGTCGTGTGGTTGGTGAAATCGGTGAAGCCTTTGGCGTACAGGATTTACAGCTGGACACTGCTGGTTCGGGCGATGATTCGCAAGTGACGGTGAGTGGTTATATTCTGCCAGGTTTGCAGGTGAAATATGGTGTCGGCATCTTTAACTCCCTAGGTGAGTTCACTGTGCGTTACCGATTGATGCAAGACTTGTATTTAGAAGCGGTATCTGGTGTAGATAGCGCCGTTGACCTACTCTATCAGTTTGAGTTCGATTAAAGTGCTTTAACCTAAGCATACACAGTCATGACTAAGGAGTGGTTATGCAGCATTTGATTTTTGTCTACGGCACGTTACGCAAGGGAGAGTACAACCATCAGTATTTGCGCTCGGCGCAGTTTCTTGGTTTACATGAAACGGATGCTCAATTTGCAATGTATGACTTAGGCCCTTATCCAGCGTTGTCTGATGGGCAACGCTCGATTCAAGGTGAAGTGTATCTGATTGATGATGAAACCTTATCCGAGCTAGATAAGTTGGAAGATGTGCCAGTGGAATATCGCCGAGAGAGCATCGTTACGCCGTTTGGCCAAGCTTGGATCTACTTATATCAAGATACTGAGCAATTAACCGAAGAAATCGCTTCCGGCGATTGGTGTCAAAAGGTGTGAGCTATACTGACATTATCAATAGCAACGAGCTAAACACTAAGGAGTCACGATGAAAGCATTCGTAATTGGAGTAATGGCGTTGCTTCTTGCTGCATGCGCACAAACAACACTACCGACTTCGAATAATGTGACCGATTGGCAAGTGTTTGGTAAGCAGTCAGCTTTAGATGGATTACGGGAGTTATCTGAGGAGCGAATTGCGAAGCTGGATGATGTTAACCATGCGACGCCAGAACTGATAATGGCTTATCAAGCGGGTTACCAGCAAGGCAAACAAGAGTATTGTGAGCAAAGTGCTTATATGCTCGGTGTTATCGGGCGGCCGTATTTTGGCATTTGTGATGATGTTGACCCCTTCTTTCAACATGACTACGACGCTGGACGAATGTCTTCAGCAGGCGCACCTATCTAGTTGACACAGGTAAGATGAAAGCAAAAGAGCTGCCCTAGAGCAGCTCTTTTTAATTTTGTATCAGCAGTGATGCTTATTTTTTCTGAGCTCGCTCGTAAGATTCTAGGATTTCAGCTTTGGCGGCAGCAACATCTGCCCAACCATCCACTTTCACCCATTTGCCTGCTTCAAGCTCTTTGTAACGCTCAAAGAATTGCGTGATCTGCGCTTTCAGTAGTTCTGGGATATCGTCCACATCTTGGATGTGCTCGTACTCTTTCGAGATTTTTGAGTGGGGAACCGCAAACACTTTTGCATCTTCACCCGATTCATCTGTCATCTTCAAAACGCCAACAGGACGGCAGCGAATGACTGAACCTGGCATGAGTGGGTATGGTGTTGGTACCAATACGTCGACTGGGTCGCCATCAAGAGACAGGGTATTGTTCACGTAGCCATAGTTGCATGGGTAGAACATTGGTGCAGACATGAAACGGTCGACAAATACAGCACCAGAGTCTTTATCTACTTCGTACTTGATTGGATCTGCATTTGCAGGAATTTCGATCACGACATAGATATCTTCAGGCAGCGACTTGCCTGCTGGTACATGGTTTAAGCTCATTAGAATATTCCTTTTCATTAACGATGAGTCACACAAAAGCGGCTTCATCTGATGATAAATTCGCGTTTCACTTTAGCGACAAAAACGCGGCAGGTAAACACCTGCCGCGTTGGACAAAGGTCTGAAATTATTCTTCGTCGCGGTGCAGTTCAAGGAACTCTTCAACTTTGCGAACCATGTTCTTCGAACCCACAAAGAAAGGTACACGCTGGTGCAACTCAGTAGGCTTGATGTCCATAATGCGATTCACGCCGTCCGATGCAATGCCGCCAGCTTGCTCAATGAGGAATGCCATAGGGTTACATTCGTAAAGCAGGCGTAGCTTGCCTTGTGGGTGGCTTTGTGTGCTTGGGTAAAGGTAGATACCACCTTTCAGTAGGTTGCGGTGGAAATCAGCAACCAGCGAGCCAATGTAGCGAGAAGTGTATGGGCGACCGTCTTCTGGCACGTTTTCTTGGCAGTACTTGATGTACTTCTTCACCCCTTGAGGGAAACGAATGTAATTACCTTCGTTGATGGAGTAGATCTTACCATCATCAGGAATCATCATGTTTTCATGAGAAAGACAGAAGCTGCCGATAGATGGGTCGTAAGTAAAGCCGTTTACGCCGTTACCAGTTGTGTATACCAACATGGTGGAGGAGCCGTAAATCACGTAGCCCGCAGCCACTTGCTTGTGACCAGGTTGTAGGAAATCTTCTTCAGTTGGTGGAGTACCGATTGGAGAAACACGACGGTAAATCGAGAAGATAGTACCAACAGAGACGTTCACATCGATGTTAGAAGAACCATCAAGTGGGTCCATCAGTACTACATATTTGGCGTTTTGGTTGAGTTCTTTATTGAACGCAACTGCTTCGTCTTCTTCTTCACTGGCAACGCCACACACTTGATCACGAGCTTCAAGCGCGGCTTTGAACTTATCGTTCGCGTAAACATCGAGCTTTTGCTGATCTTCACCTTGGACATTTTCCGTGCCTACAGCACCAGTGATATCACCGAGACCCGCTGCGTTGATTTCGCGGTTAACGATTTTTGCAGCTAAACGAATGGAGGCTAAAAGGGATGATAGATCACCGCTAGCGTGGGGGAAATCCGCTTGTTTTTCGACAATGAACTCGCCTAGGGTGCGCAGTCCTGACATGGTTAATCCTTACATTTTCATTTCATTGGGGGTAGTGCGCAAGTGAGCATCTCTTTATGGATGTTAAACGATTGCGCTGGATGTAAGTTTAAGTCGCAGATCTTTTTAATGGTAATGAAGTAACTGTTTGAGATCTCAATTTATTTGTAGACTTGTTTGAGGGATTCATCAGTAAGCAAGAGGTTGTACAGTCTGTGTTCAACCTTGTCATATTTGTGAAAGGGACTGCAAGAAGAAGGCTAAAGTCACTCGCTTTTCAGGCGGTAATCGCGATAATGAAAGCATTAAAAAACGCATTACAAGGTTTAGTTTATGCACATTCATATCTTGGGTATCTGTGGCACATTTATGGGCGGCGCAGCGATTCTAGCGCGCCAATTAGGACATAAAGTCACTGGTTCTGATGCCAACGTTTATCCGCCAATGAGCACACTGCTTGAGTCTCAAGGTATTGAAATTATTGAAGGCTTTGACCCGTCTCAACTCGACCCTCAACCAGATCTTGTGGTGATTGGTAATGCGATGAGCCGTGGCAACCCTTGTGTCGAGCATGTGCTCAACACTAATATGCGTTACACCTCTGGCCCGCAGTGGCTCAACGAGTTTTTGCTGCATGATCGTTGGGTATTGGCGGTATCGGGTACACATGGGAAAACGACCACGTCGAGCATGCTTGCTTGGATACTTGAAGATTGTGGTTATCAACCGGGTTTCTTAGTCGGTGGGGTACTCGGTAACTTCGGAGTGTCTGCTCGTTTGGGTGAAAGTATGTTTTTTGTCGTTGAAGCGGACGAATATGACAGTGCTTTTTTCGATAAGCGTTCTAAGTTTGTGCATTACCATCCTCGCACTTTAATCATGAACAATCTTGAGTTTGATCATGCTGATATCTTCGATGATCTAGAAGCGATCAAGCGCCAATTCCATCATTTAGTGCGAACTGTACCGGGCAATGGATTGATCTTAGCGCCGAGAAAAGATCAGGCGTTAGCGGATGTATTAGAGCGTGGCTGCTGGACTGAAAAACAGTTCTCTGGTGAGAATGGTGGCTGGCAAGCGCACAAATTAGTGCTTGATGGCTCAAAATTTGACGTTGCGTTGCAAGGCGAGAAGGTTGGTACCGTCGAATGGAATTTGGTGGGTGACCACAATGTGGATAATGCGCTGATGGCAATCGCTGCTGCACGACATGTTGGAGTCACTCCGGATCTTGCTTGCCAAGCATTAGGGCGTTTCATCAATACCAAGCGCCGTTTAGAGCTGAAAGGTGAAGAACAAGGTGTGACGGTTTACGATGATTTTGCGCATCACCCAACGGCAATTGAACTTACTGTCGGTGGTTTGCGTAACAAGGTAGGTGAAAAACGCATCCTAGCTGTGTTAGAGCCGCGTTCTGCCACCATGAAGCGTGGTGTACACAAAAACACACTTGCAGAGTCACTACACAGTGCAGATGAAGTCTTCTTGTTCCAGCCAGATAATATCGAGTGGTCTGTGCAAGACATTGCCGACCAATGCAAACAGCCAGCGTTTGTCGATGCGGATATAGATAACTTTGTAGCCAAGATCGTCGAACGTGCGCGAGCAGGTGACCAAATTCTAGTCATGAGTAATGGTGGCTTCGGTGGTATTCACGGAAAACTTCTTGAGCAGTTAAAACAAAAAGCCTGATTGATATGCAAAACAAAACACAACCCTCTCACAAAAAAGCCATCACGTTGGCATTAACGGGGGCTTCTGGTGCTCCCTACGGCCTTCGTCTTTTAGAATGCTTGGTTGCGGCGGATTATCATGTCTACGTTCTGATTTCTTCGGCAGCTCGTGTTGTGATGGCAACCGAGCATAATCTTAAGCTGCCAAGTGGTCCAGAAGCAGCGCAGCAAGCATTGGTAGAGCACCTGAACTGCAATCCCGATAACATCACCGTTTGCGGTAAAGATGACTGGTTCTCACCGGTTGCGTCTGGTTCTGCTGCACCAAAGCAAATGGTGGTTTGCCCATGTTCTGCGGGAAGCGTTGCAGCGATTGCGCATGGTATGTCAGATAACTTGATCGAGCGGGCCGCTGATGTGGTAATGAAAGAGCGCGGGCAGCTGTTGCTCGTGGTTCGCGAAACACCATTTTCAACGCTACATCTGGAGAACATGCACAAACTGTCGCAAATGGGCGTCACCATCATGCCAGCAGCTCCAGGCTTCTATCATCAGCCAAAGAGTATTGAAGACTTAGTGGATTTTATGGTGGCGAGAATTCTTGACCACTTAGGTATTGAGCAAGGTTTGGTGCCTCGTTGGGGTTATGACCAGCGCTCGTGAGCTGATTGTGTAACCACTCAAATACCTTTACAATCCATCCAACTCATCGGGGAGCAAACCCATTTAGCATTGAGTCAATCAATGCATTGGGGCGCTGAGACCTAAGTGTTTAACTAGGGACCCGTATTACCTGAACCAGATAATGCTGGCGTAGGAATTGAGTCTGGATATTGGAAGTCCTTAATAGCCGCCTCAAACCCTGTGCCGCTCAACTTATTTCTCTGAAATACTCATGGAGAGCGAGCAGTGAAACCCACTCTAAATCTGATTGCCCTAGCTGCAATCACCTCTACTTCAGCGTTTGCCGCTGAAAACACATTAACCATCTATACCTACGACTCTTTTGCCGCAGATTGGGGGCCGGGTCCTAAAATCGAGCAAGCTTTTGAAGTAAAATGTGGCTGTGACGTTAACTTCGTAGCGTTGGACGATGGTGTGTCGATTCTGAATCGTCTTCGTCTTGAAGGCGGTAATAGCAAAGCGGACATCGTATTAGGTTTGGATAACAATCTGATGGCAGAAGCGAAGAAAACCGATCTGCTTGCCGAGCACAATGTGGATACGGCTAACACAGTGTTACCAAACGGTTGGAGTGACACGACGTTTGTACCGTACGATTACGGCTACTTCGCGTTTGTGTACAACAAAGAGAAACTGGCTAATCCGCCGAAAAGCATGAAAGAGCTGGTGGAAACGCGCGACGATCTGAAAGTGATTTACCAAGATCCGCGGACTTCAACGCCGGGCCAAGGCTTAATGCTATGGATGAAATCTATTTATGGCGACGATGTGACGCAAGCGTGGCAGAAGCTAGCGAGCAAAACCGTAACGGTCACGAAAGGTTGGTCTGAGGCGTATTCTATGTTCCTCAATGGTGAGTCCGATTTAGTGCTTTCTTACACCACTTCACCTGCGTACCACTTAATTGCGGAAAACGATTCGAAGTTTGCTACGGCGAATTTTGCTGAAGGCCACTACATGCAAGTTGAAGTAGCCGCTAAAGTGAAAGGGGCAAAAAATTCAGAACTTGCTGATCAATTTATGAGTTTCATTTTAAGTGATGAGTTCCAATCGGCGATGCCAACGGGTAACTGGATGTACCCAGTCACTGACGTTGAGTTACCTAAAGGTTTTGAAACTTTGAGTGTTCCAAGCAAGTCGTTGAGCTTTAGTGCTGATGAAGTGGCAAAAATGCGTAAGTCTTGGATTCGCGAATGGCAAAGCGCATTGACGTTTTAGCTGACGTTTCCATCCTCATCTGAATGAGATAGGTTTTACCTTTGAATTCTGTTCCAAAAATAGGTTTAGGGGTCGCGATGATCATCGCGACCTTTGTTATTTCTGCCCTAGGTGCTTTGATTGTTCAAGCCCCTTCACTTGATGTGTCTGTGGTATGGGGCGACCCGTACTATCAACATGTCACCAAGTTCAGTTTCTACCAAGCGTTTCTTTCCACATTGCTCAGTGTTGGCTTTGCCATTCCAGTAGCGCACGCACTTTCGCGTCGCCAATTTATTGGTAAATCATTACTGCTTAAGCTGTTTGCATCGACACTGGTTTTGCCGGTTTTGGTTGGTGTTTTTGGGCTGTTAGCGATTTATGGCAACAGTGGTTTGTTGGCGCAGTGGTTGCAAAGTTTCGACACTAAACTGCCATTCTCTATTTACGGTTTGAACGGCATTTTACTCGCCCATGTGTTCTTTAATTTACCTTACGCGGCACGATTGCTTCTGCAAGCCTTGGAGTCTATTCCTGCCGAGCAGCATAAGCTTTGCGCGCATCTTGGGATGAGCCATTGGGATAAGTTTCGCTGGGTAGAATGGCCGCGTTTAAGGCAGCAGCTTCCCCACGTTTGTGGGTTGGTGTTTATGTTGTGCTTTACCAGTTTTGCCACTGTAATGGCGTTGGGGGGCGGGCCAAAATCCACCACCATTGAATTGGCCATTTACCAAGCGATTAAGTTTGATTTTGATTTACAAGCTGGGGCGTTATTGGCGCTGTGGCAGATGCTGTTATGTGGACTGCTTGCTATTGGAGTGCAGAAGTTAACAAGGCCTGTTTCTATCAGTGCTGGAAGCACATCGGTACAGCAATATTTAACGAAGGATCATGGGTGGTCAAAAGCTTGGGATAGCTTTTGGATCATAGGTGCCTTTTTACTGGTAATACCGCCGTTATTGATGGTGTTACTGAGTGGCATCAACCAACAAGTTTGGACAGTATTAACCGATGAGCGTTTTTGGTCTGCGCTATTGAACTCCCTCAAAGTCGCCTGTGTCGCTAGCGCGCTTGCGGTCGCTGCAGGGGTGTCCATACTATTGACCAGTCGCCGTTGGCGGTTGCAGTACAAAAACACGCGAGCCGATCAGATTGAGTTAATCGGCACCATTATTTTGGTGACTCCAGGTCTGGTGATTAGCACCGGTTTATTCTTACTACTGCGCGCATTTACCGATGTTTTTAGCTTGGCATTTTTTGTCGTGATTTTGGTGAACGGTTTGATGGCTTTGCCTTACGTGATCAAAACGCTAGCGCAGCCAATGCTGCACATTGAACAACAGTATCAGTATGTATGTGCCAGCTTAGGCATGCGTGGCTGGCAACGGTTTAAAGTGGTGGAGTGGCAGGCGCTACGCAAGCCGTTTGCACATGCGTTTGCGATCAGCTTTATGTTTGCGATTGGCGATTTAAGTGCTATTGCGTTGTTTGGCGGACAAGAGTTCCGCACTTTACCTCTGTATTTATTCCAGCTGCTTGGCAGCTATCAGATGGACGCGGCTGCGGTGGTATCGGTGACCTTATTGTTGTTGAGTGTGGGCTGTTTTGCCTTGATTGAGAAAGTATTGAAAACGAAGGAGAGAGCGTAATGTTAGTGTTGGATGATGTGCAGTACACCTACCAACGTGAACTGTTTCGTTTTGACTTAACGATTGAGCAAGGACAGATTGTGTCGCTGATGGGACCAAGTGGGGCAGGGAAGTCAACCTTGCTGGCGTTGGTGGCAGGATTCATCCATCCTGACCGTGGTGATATTTGTGTTGATGGTGAGTCCATTGTGCGTAAAGAGCCTTATCTGCGTCCGTTCTCTATGTTGTTCCAAGAGCACAATTTGTTTGCTCACTTATCGGTGCGTGACAACATCGGTTTGGGCTTACACCCAGGGCTAAAGCTTACGGTGGACCAAAATCGTCAGATTGAACAAGCCGCGCAGCAAGTTGGTGTTGCAGAGTACCTCGACCGTTTGCCAGAGCATCTTTCTGGTGGCCAGCGTCAACGTGTTGCCTTAGCGCGTTGTTTTGTTCAGCCTCATCCCATGTGGCTATTGGATGAGCCGTTCTCGGCGCTTGATCCGGTGTTGCGTGAAGAGATGCTGAGCTTGGTAAAAAAACTCGCAGCAGAGCGGGGAATAACCGTATTGATGGTCACGCACCATTTAAGCGATGCCAAAGCGATTGCCAGCCACTTTGTGTTTGTGGCAGATGGTAAAGTGGAAGCCGCGGGTGATATGTCTGCATTGAGTGAACAGCATGCTAGTGAGAAGCTTGCGGCATTTATCCGAGCAGCATGCTAGTGCCTGATAGTTGCTAGGTTATGCTTCTCCGCAACACAAACCATGCCGAGGGCCAAATTCAAATTGAGATCTTAAGCTCATGATATGGTCAATCATTGCTTGTACACGCCGTGGGCGGTTTGCTCCAGGACGATAGACTAAATAAATAGGCATTGGTACCGTGTGCCATTGCGGTAACACTCTGACTAAGGTGCCACTTTCTAGCTCTTGCGTCATGTTCTGCACAGGTAAGTTAGCGATGCCTAGTCCTTTAAGTGCGCCTTTCAATATTGCTTCTACAGTTGTACTTGAGAAGTTACTGGTTATTGAAACATTGACGGTATTATCGTGTGAGATCAGCGTCCAAGGCCCTATTTCTGAAACATATTGATACCTCAAACAGTTGTGTTTTGTCAGATCTTCTGGCGTTTCAGGTACGCCGAACTCAGCTAAATACTCAGGGCTAGCAGCCAGGACTCGAGTGGTATAGCCTAATTTTTTTGCGATCAATCGATCATCAACTATCTGACCGACTCGAATTGCCATATCAAAGCCGTGTGAAAACAGATCAACAAAATCGTTCGATGCTTCTAACGCAATTTGTACTTTTGGCCATTGTTTTAAAAATGGCAAAAAGATGTGTTCCGCCATATACGCATCCAACGCTGGTGGCGCGGAAATACGCAGCCGGCCTTGGATCTGTTGTTCCATCTCCTGTACGTCATGGCCAATTGAGTGGAATTCCTCAACTAAGCTTGCAGCACGCTCTAAAACCATTTGGCCAGCTTCGGTGATCACTAACTTTCGGGTTGTGCGCTCTAGCAGTTTGGCTTCAAAGTGTTGTTCGAGTTTGGTTATGGCTTTACTAACAGTAGATTTTGGTAGGTTTAACTCCAGCGCGCACTTGGTTAAGCTCAGTAGTCGACAGCTTGTGACAAAGATAGAAAGCGTTCTAAAGTCAATTGTTTCTAAATTGCGAACAATCACTTTCAATTATCCATATTGTTTCAATATTAATCTGATTATAGTCTGGCACCTCATCCTTAGCCATCAAGTTATTGTCATTTGAGGTAAACACCATGTCCAACTCTGTAGACTTATTTTCTCCTATCGAACTCGGTCAATTAGCATTAGATAACCGTGCCATTATGGCGCCTTTAACGCGAGCTCGTGCTGGTGCGGACCATATTCCTAATGACCTTATGGTTGAATACTACGCTCAACGTGCGAGTGCCGGACTTATCATTGCTGAATGCACCATGGTGATGGAAGGTACGTCTGCTTTCATGGCAGAGCCGGGCATTTACAGCGAAGAGCAAATCGCAGCTTGGAAAAAGGTAACGGATGCGGTTCATGAGAGAGGCGGTAAGATTGTACTGCAAATTTGGCATGCGGGACGAGCTTGTCATCCTGATCTGAATGAAGGAAAAACACCTGTAGCGGCGAGCGCATTGGCCATTCGTGATGAATTAGTCCATACCCCTTCGGGTAAGCAAGCATATACGGTACCACGAGCACTCGAAGTGGATGAGATAGCTTCCATTGTTGCGGCGTTTAAACAAGGTGCAGAAAACGCCAAGAAAGCCGGCTTTGATGGGGTCGAGATACATGGCGCCAATGGTTATCTTATTGATAACTTCCTTCGTGACGGCTCAAATTTACGTACCGATGAATACGGTGGCTCGGTTGAAAATCGTGCTCGATTTTTACTTGAGATAGTGAAAGAAGTCGTTGAGGTGTGGGGACCTGGAAGAGTCGGTCTGCGCACATCTCCGCTAAATGGATTTAATGACATGAAAGACAGTGATCCAGTTGGCTTGATGCGTTACTTAGCAGAGCAACTTAATTCTTTCGATCTTGCTTATTGGCACGTGATGCGTGCGGATCTGAAAGGCGTACAAAAAGCAGATGTTCTCAAGCCAGCACGCGAAAACTATAAAGGTCACTTAATGGCGAACGTGGGCTACAGTGCACAAGAAGCGGCAACAGCAATTGCAGAAAACAAAGTTGATGTGGTCGCATTTGGCGTTCCCTTTATCGCAAACCCAGATTTAGTTGAGCGATTTAAGAAAAATGCACCTCTTAATGAGGCGAAACCAGAACACTTTTATTTGGGTGGAGCAGAAGGTTATACCGATTACCCAGTGATGGCATAACCCTTACTTGTTTAATATAAAAAGGACGCTAATGTTAGCGTCCTTTTTCGTTTCTGTATTTACTTAGCCTTGCGGTTTTACGACCATCACATTGATTGGAGAATATTCCACAACCTTACTCGCGACAGAGCCAAGCATTACTTTATTGATTTTAGAGCGCTTGTGACTTGGCATAATGATGAGATCTGCGCCTAAACGTTCTGCATAATCAAGAATGGTCGCGTAGGCCTTGCCTTCAGCAACATGCACTTGGTAAACCACATCTTCAGCAATATGCTCATTAGCGAAAGTTTTTAGTTGCTGCTTCACGTCTTGCTTCATTTTGGCCGCAGCATCTTTCGGAAAGTATGTGGCAACCATCGACATGTGAATACCAGGTAGTACCGTCAGAAGATGGATTTGAGCATTTGCTTGCTTTGCCTGCCAAACCGCTAGTTCAACCGCTCGGTCTGAAAAGCCTTGGTCATTTAGATCAACCGGAACAAGAATTTGTTTGTACATTCAATGTCTCTCATTAAGGCCCCTTTATCCTCGGGGCCAAATCGGTTATGCGCTCAATTGTTCCTTACGAGCACGACGTTTTTGGTTCATTGCAAGCACCAGCAAAATCATTAAGCATGGTACAAACACCCACTCTTTCATCGGACGGTCTGCATCCTGGATAACCCACTTGATTTCCCAATCAAAGTCGATACCTGCGGACTCTGCTGGACTACCAAATTCAACCATATCGACAATCATTTTGTTGTCACTTTCGGTCAGCATTAGACCCATAGATGAAATACGTGCGTCTGCTGTTGTCGCACTGTCTTCGAATGGAAGACGAACCGTTTTCTCAATGTAGTCGCCCTCAAGGTTTTCACCGGCAACACGTAACTCCAATGATTCTCCTACATTTAGTGTTTCCGTGATTTGAGCTACCTCAACGCCAGGAGAAAGAACTTTCGCTGGGTACAGCATGTCCCACCAAAAACCTGGACGGAAAAACGAAAACGTCAGTACTAATAATAGGACTGTTTCCCACCACTTGTTACGCGTGAACCACCACCCTTGAGTTGCCGCAGAGAATATCAGCATTGCAATGATCGATGAGATGACCGTGAGCGCCAAATGCCACCAAGAGTCGATCCCCATTAACAATAGCTGGGTATTGAACACAAACATGAACGGCAAAATAGCGGTTCGAATATCGTAAGTAAAACCTTGGATACCGGTACGAATTGGATCTGATTTCGCAATTGCGGCTGCTGCAAAAGCTGCAAGACCTACAGGTGGGGTATCGTCGGCCAAAATACCAAAGTAGAAAACGAATAAGTGCACCGCTATCAACGGAATAATCAAGCCATGCGCCGCGCCGAGCGTAACAATAACCGGCGCCATTAGCGTAGAGACCACGATGTAGTTCGCCGTTGTTGGCAGACCCATCCCCAGAACCAAGCTAATGATGGCGGTAAACAGCAGCATAAGAATGATACTGCCACCAGAGATAAACTCGACGAAGTCGGTCATCACTAGGCCGATACCCGTTAGTGTAACAACACCAACAACGGTGCCCGCTGCCGCGGTTGCAACGCCGATACCAATCATATTACGCGCACCAGAAACTAAGCTCTCGGCAAGATCGACAAAGCCATCTTTGGTTTGCTGAAGCATGTCACCTTGCTTTGACAGCAGTGCAATCAACGGACGTTGAGTAAGCAAAATGAAAATCATGAACACCGTTGCCCAGAATGCCGAAAGGCCAGGTGAGAAACGTTCGACAGTCAAACACCAAACCAATACGACGATAGGGAGTAGGTAGTGCAAGCCTGACTTAACGGTTGGGCCAGGATCAGGTACTTCTGTTAATTCTGCATCAATCTCAATTGCGCCATCTTGCACGTGATTTGCTGAGACTTTCACCAACCCAACGTACGCGATTAATAGTGCGACGGTAACAATTGGTGTCGCGGCATCACCAAAGACGTCCTTTGTCCAGCCCACTCCGTAGTAAACCAATGCGCTGATCACACACAATCCTAAGATTGTGCCAGTAAAGGACAGCAGACTTTGTACTAGTGTTGGGTTGTGGCGACGAGGAAGCCCTGTCATGCCTGCTTTACACGCTTCAAGGTGAACAATGTAAATTAAAGCAATATAAGAGATTAGCGCTGGAAGTAGGGCGGCTTTAATCACCTCAACGTAGGAGATACCGACGTATTCCACCATCAAAAATGCTGCTGCACCCATGATTGGCGGTGTTAACTGACCATTGGTTGAAGCCGCTACCTCTACCGCACCCGCTTTTGTGCCGGGAAAGCCAACACGCTTCATCAGTGGAATCGTAAAGGTGCCAGTTGTTACTACGTTTGCGATTGAAGAACCAGAAACCAGACCAGATAAACCTGATGCAACAACGGCCGCTTTAGCTGGACCACCTTTCATATGGCCAAGTAACGAGAAGGCAACTTTAATGAAGTAAGCACCAGCACCAGCGCGTTCCAGCATTGCTCCAAACAATACAAACAAGAAGACAAAAGAGGTAGAAACACCTAGCGCAACCCCAAATACGCCTTCTGTTGTTAGCCACAAGTGAGACATGGCCTTGTTCAAGCTTGCCCCTTTGTGCGCGATAACGTCAGGCATGTAAGGGCCTGCAAAGGTGTAAGTAAGGAAAACAGCAGCCACGACCATTAATGGTGGACCAAGTGCTCGGCGTGTTGCTTCTAAAAGGAGGATCATACCGATAACAGCAACAACGATATCAACCGTTGTCGGTGCGCCTGAGCGTCCTGCTAGCTCGGTATAAAAAAGGTATATATAGGCTGCTGAAAAGCTGCCAGCCAACGCGAGTATCCAATCAACAAGAGGGATATGATCGCGAGGAGAATTCTTCATCGCTGGATAAGCAGTGAAAGCCAAAAAGATCGCGAAAGTAAGGTGGATAGATCGCGCTTCCGTGTCGTTCAGTACGCCAAAATTGAAAATAAATGGTAACGGGGATGCGTACCATAATTGAAATAGTGACCAACACAGAGGAACAAACCAAAGGATTCGTCCTTGCATTCCCGAAGGGCTACGTGCACCTGTGTCTGCCTGAGCCACCATTTCTTGCACATCTTGTGACGGAGCTTGATTCGTCGCCATGTACTTTTTCCTTATTATTGATGGTCCTGTCTGATTTTTATCGAGAACCACACTTCGCCTCTATCAGTGTAGTGAATGGAGCGAAGTTTGCTTTCGAGTATTTTGCTGCCTGAACTCAAAGTGTTGATTGTTGGATACTCTGTTAGGCGGCGTTTAAGTTTTCTTGGGTATGAGCTCGCAGTTTTCAGAAGAAAACTGGCGAATGAAGCATACAGTTAGAACGTGCTACAACCTGTATGCTCAAACAGGCAGAAAATATTCTTTCCTGCCTGTATGTAGAGTCTGAGGAAATTACTTAATTAGACCCATTTCTTTGTAGTATTTTTCTGCACCTGGGTGAAGAGGAATAGAAAGACCAGCTTTCACCATGTCTTCTTTCTTCAGGTTTGCAAATGCAGGGTGTAGACGCTTGAACGTATCGAAGTTTTCGAATACCGCTTTTGCAACGTTGTAAGCGACATCGTCTGAAACATCAGAGGTCGTTACCATTGTTGCTGCAACACCAAAGCTGTTTACGTCTTTGTCTGTACCGCGGTACATACCAGCCGGTACTGAGCTAAAGGCGTAGTATGGGTTGTCGGCAACAATTTTATCGATTTTAGGGCCTGTTGCTGAAACTAGCTTCGCATCACATGATGTGGTTGCTTCTTTGATTGAACCGTTCGGGTGGCCGACCATGTAAATGAAGGCGTCAATTTTGTTATCACAAAGTGCCTGAGAGCGTTCAGAGCCTTTTAGCTCAGACGCCAATTTGAAGCTGTCGTTTGTCCACCCCATCGCTTCCATGACAACGCCCATCGTTGCACGGTCACCAGAGCCTGGGTTACCGATGTTTACACGCTTACCTTTCAGGTCTTCAACGTTTTCAATACCTGAATCTGCACGCGCAATGATGTTGAAAGGTTCTGTATGAAGAGAGAACATTGCGCGTAGCTTCTTGTACGGGCCTTGTTCTTCAAACTTGCTCGTACCGTTGTAGCCGTGGTACTGCCAATCCGATTGCACGATACCAAAATCTAATTCGCCTGCACGGATAGTGTTAACGTTGTAAATTGAGCCACCAGTCGATTCTACTGAACAACGGATGTTGTGGTCTTTACGACCTTTATTTACCAACTTACAGATAGCACCACCAGTTGGGTAGTAAACACCTGTCACAGAGCCAGTACCGATGGTAATAAACTCTTGAGCGTTAACTGCGCTTGCGCCCATTACGGCTGCAGCGATAGCGCCTACTTTGAGAAGTTTGTTAAATGCCATGAATTTCCCTTCCTTATATTCATTATTTACCCGGAAATAACCATAAATCACTTCTGGAGTTTCCTATTTGGAAACGGCACCTTTTTCAATCCAATCGTTTGAAAAAGCGAGCGAATCATAACAAAAAATTGGCAGAAAATTATCCAATTGTTAAATGTTATAGTTGATAAGTCTGAATTTTGTATCAGGGGATAGGATTCAATTTGTGATTTAATTCTTTTTATAACAATTACTTAATTAACGTTTAGTGACTGAAATGAAAAAGATCAATTGCGTGATGTTAATCACAAAATGGGTGGTTGAATAATGAGCGGAGTAAGCAAAAAATTTACATAAATTATGGGCTACAAAATGAGACTTCTTTTATAACCCACAATGAGTTAGCTGATTGAAGCTTTATAGAACTTAACCAGTATATTCGAACAGCTCGCACACTGATTTGAAGAGTTGCTCAGTCGTAATTGCCATGGTTGGCGTAATGAAAATGGTATCGTCACCCGCGACAACGCCAAGAATACCTTCGGATTTACCGAGTGAATCAAGCAAGCGAGCAATCAACTGTGCTGCACCTGGGCCGGTGTGAATTACCACTAACGCTGCATTACGATCGATGTCTAGTACCAGTTCACGCAGAGAGCTGCTGACTGTTGGGACACCTAGCTCAGCAGGAAGACAGTAAACCATTTCCATTTTTGCATTGCGCGTACGGACGGCGCCAAATTTAGTCAGCATACGTGAGACTTTAGATTGGTTGATACTCTCAAACCCTTGCTGTTTGAGTGCGTCAACAATCTCGCCCTGTGAGCCAAAGCTTTCTTCTTTTAACAGGGCTTTAAAGGCGCGAACTAAGTTGTCTTGTTTTTCTGAATTGCGCATAGTCATTACAAATCTCTTATTACGGGTCAGCAATTTTGCATATTCTCGCATATATATTCAGGCAGTGCCAAAGAGTCCCAGGATTATGTTAGATGCGTCACTGTAAACTATGAACCACATAGAATTCTTTAGCGCGCTGAAGTAGGGCTGTATCTGTTTTCTTGAATTCCTTGTCATTTCAACAGAATAAAAGAATAATCCAAGCCCCATTTGTAGCACGGTAACAGCGAGTTGCGCGAGGTCGCAAAGCTAGCGTTAATTGATTGTAATCAAGTTGTGATTCCGATAGCTTTATTTAAGTTGGTTACAAACTACCCTACGAATACGTTTATAAGAGAAATACTCTCAAGGAGAACTACATGAAAGTAGCCGTTATTGGTGCCGCTGGTGGCATCGGTCAAGCCCTGGCCCTTCTACTTAAGAACCGTCTTCCTGCTGGTTCTGATCTAGCCCTATATGATATTGCTCCAGTAACTCCTGGTGTGGCCGCTGATCTTAGCCACATCCCTACGCCAGTTTCTATCAAAGGTTACGCTGGTGAAGATCCTACTCCAGCACTAGAAGGCGCGGATGTTGTGCTAATTTCTGCTGGTGTTGCGCGTAAGCCAGGTATGGATCGTGCGGATCTATTTAATGTAAACGCTGGTATCGTTAAATCGCTAGCGGAGAAGATTGCGGTTGTTTGTCCGAAAGCTTGTGTTGGTATCATCACAAACCCTGTAAATACAACAGTGCCAATTGCTGCTGAAGTTCTTAAAAAAGCGGGTGTTTATGATAAGCGTCGTCTATTTGGTGTAACAACGTTGGATGTTATCCGTTCAGAAACGTTTGTTGCTGAGCTAAAAGACAAAGATCCAGGTGACGTTCGCGTGCCAGTTATTGGTGGTCACTCTGGCGTAACGATCTTACCTCTACTGTCTCAAGTAGAAGGTGTTGAGTTTACAGCTGAAGAAGTAGAAGCATTAACGAAACGTATTCAAAATGCAGGTACTGAAGTTGTAGAAGCTAAAGCGGGTGGTGGTAGTGCAACACTATCAATGGGCCAAGCTGCATGTCGCTTTGGTCTGTCTCTGGTTCGTGCTCTTCAAGGTGAAGAAGGCGTAGTTGAGTGCGCTTACGTTGAAGGCGACGGCGAACACGCGACTTACTTCGCGCAACCTGTGAAACTGGGTAAAGAAGGCGTTGAAGAAGTACTAAGCTACGGCAAACTCAGCGATTACGAAAAGTCTGCATTAGACGGTATGCTAGAAACACTAAATGGCGACATCAACATTGGTGTTGAATTCGCAAAGTAATCTAGAAAGCCTATATAAGAAGAAAGCCGATCATTTTGATCGGCTTTTTTGATCCTTGATTTCTCAACTTCGTAAAAATGGTCGAATAAAACCACGTAGTGAAGGAGAAGATGATGGAAGCGAGTCGAATCCGTAAAGGCATGGTTGTTGAGTGCCAACAAGGCGTCGGTACGATATTAGTGGTCGACCATGAAGCAGAGACGGTATTGTTGTCCAAACAAGGGACTGAACAGCAGCTCGCTGTTAGCTTTGATGAAATAGAAGATGATCCACAACTGCATGGCGGTAGTGACAGATATTACTAGCGTCTCGGGCGTCGTCATTAGGTATCAAACGTAAAAAAGGAAGAGCATGCTCTTCCTTTTAGCTATAAGCCTTGCGTTATGGGTAGCTATTGATTACTTCGTGCGTTGTACAGCGACATGAGCCAGAGTAACAAGCGCTTGTTTGTATTCAGACTCTGGCAACACTGATAGTTCTGCGATTGCTTTGTCTGCTTCTTCTAGAGCTTTTTGCGTTGTGTATTCCAGAGAGCCTGCTTCTTTCATGACCGCAAGAATTTCTTCTAAGCGATCCATGCCATTCGCTTTCTCAATCGCTTCACGAATCATGATGGCGTTTTCTGGTGTGGTATTACGCATAGCATGGAGTAGAGGTAAAGTTGGCTTGCCTTCGGCCAAGTCATCACCCACATTTTTACCCATGTCTTCGCCATCAGAAGTGTAATCCATGACGTCATCAATGAGCTGAAACGCAGTGCCTAGATACTTACCGTAATTTTGCATTGCAATTTCCACATGCTCAGGAGCGTCATTTAAGATCGCACCGATTTGAGTTGCGGATTCAAATAAGCGCGCAGTCTTAGAGTAGATGACTTGCATGTAGCTTTCTTCTGTCGTGTCAGGGTCGTTACAGTTCATCAACTGCTGTACTTCACCTTCGGCGATCACGTTTACGGCATTGCTCATTAGTTTAAGGATCTTCATGGATCCTAGTTCCGTCATCATCTGAAATGAGCGTGTATAGATAAAGTCCCCAACTAATACGCTAGCCGCATTGCCAAATGCTGCATTCGCAGTGGCTTTACCACGGCGCATGTCTGATTCATCTACCACGTCATCATGCAGCAAAGTCGCTGTATGGATGAACTCAATAAACGCAGCTGCCATTGTATGACCATTGCCTTGGTAACCAAGTGCACGGGCTGACAGTATCGCTAAAAGCGGTCTTAGACGTTTGCCTCCACCACTCACGATATAAAAACCGAGCTGGTTGATTAAAGAGACATCAGAATTAAGTTGGGCTTGAATTGTTTCATTCACTTTTGCCATGTCATCGGCAGTAAGCGCTTGGATAGTTTTAAAATCCATCGTATATCCGGCTGAAGTTAGACCCTGCAAGGCTTATTCGATTTATATAATTGTCGAATAATACACTAAAAAACGTTGATTAATACATTACTAAAGGGCATGATTGCCGCACTTTTCTTTGGCGATTAGCTTTTCGCCAATTTTTTCAAAATATGGCTTGTCATAGGAGCATCTATTCTGTAGAATCTGCGCCCTATTGATGATTAGTTTAGCGCACACCCTCAAGAAAGGCTGTGCGGAAAAAGCGGAGTAAAATATGTACGCTGTTTTCCAATCTGGTGGTAAACAACACCGTGTAAGCGAAGGTCAAACTCTTCGTTTAGAGAAATTAGACGTTGAAACTGGTGCAACTGTAGAATTTGATAAAGTTCTTCTTGTTGCTAACGGCGAAGACATCAAAGTTGGTGCTCCTCTTGTAGAGGGCGGCAAAATTGTTGCTGAAGTTGTACAACACGGTCGTGGCGATAAAGTTAAAATCGTTAAGTTCCGTCGTCGTAAGCACTCTCGTAAGCAACAGGGTCACCGTCAGTGGTTCACTGAAGTGAAGATCACTGGTATCAACGCTTAATCTATTAGGAGAGTTTAACAATGGCACACAAAAAAGCTGGTGGTTCTACTCGTAACGGCCGCGATTCAGAAAGCAAACGTCTAGGTGTTAAGCGTTTCGGTGGTGAATCTGTACTTGCAGGTAACATCATCGTTCGTCAACGTGGTACTAAGTTCCACGCTGGTAACAACGTAGGTATCGGTAAAGACCACACTCTATTCGCTCTTACTGAAGGTAAAGTGAAGTTCGAAGTGAAAGGTCCTAAGAACCGTAAGTTTGTAAGCATCGAAGCTGAGTAATTAGGTTTTTAACCAAATTACTTAATAGCTTTAAGCTGAATTCAAAAGCCCTGCCGAATCGGCGGGGTTTTTTATTTGTTGCAGTCGACATATCGAAGTTTCTCGCTAAGATCCTAAGCGATTTGAATCTGGGAGCTTAGATCTGTCATCTGCTAAAATTGTCGGATGACATAGTAAGATTTAATCCACGCACGAAGTAGTCGGAGTAAAAGATGAAGTTCGTAGATGAAGCGGTAGTAAAAGTTCAGGCTGGTGATGGCGGTAGTGGCGTTGTCAGTTTCTGGCGTGAAAAATTCATCACTAAAGGTGGCCCTGATGGCGGTGATGGCGGTGACGGTGGTGATGTTTATATCCAAGCCGATGAAAACCTAAATACCCTGATTGATTACCGTTTCCAGCGCTTCTACGAAGCTGAGCGTGGTGAAAACGGTCGCGGTGGTAACTGTACAGGTAAGCGTGGTAAAGACATCGTTCTTCGTGTACCTGTGGGTACGCGCGCTGTGGATATCCACACAAATGAAATCGTGGCGGAAGTTGCTGAACACGGTAAGAAAGTGATGATCGCAAAAGGCGGTTGGCACGGTCTAGGTAACACGCGTTTCAAATCTTCAGTAAACCGCGCGCCTCGTCAGAGAACATTGGGTACAAAAGGTGAAGTACGCGAAATTCGCCTTGAGCTATTGCTTCTTGCTGATGTGGGTATGCTTGGTCTACCTAATGCTGGTAAATCAACCTTTATCCGCGCAGTATCAGCAGCAAAACCGAAAGTCGCTGATTACCCATTCACGACTTTGATCCCAAGCTTGGGTGTCGTAAGTGTCGTACCAGAGAAAAGTTTTGTTGTTGCAGACATCCCTGGTTTGATCGAGGGTGCAGCAGATGGCGCTGGCCTTGGTATTCGATTCTTGAAGCACTTAGAGCGTTGTCGAGTGTTGCTGCACATGATCGATATTATGCCAATTGATCAGTCCGATCCGGTGCAAAATGCATTGACGATCATTGATGAACTAGAACAATACAGCGAAAAACTGGCAAGTAAGCCGCGCTGGTTAGTGTTCAACAAAGTTGATCTAATGCCTGAAGAAGAAGCGAATGAGAAGATCCAAGAAATCTTAGACGCACTAGGTTGGGAAGACGAGTACTTTAAGATCTCGGCGATCAATCGTAACGGTACTAAAGAGCTTTGTTACAAACTGGCTGACTTTATGGATAACCTACCTCGCGAAGAGGAAGAAGTGGCTGAAGAAGATAAAGTTAACTTCATGTGGGATGATTACCATAAAGATGCGATGGCGGGTAAAGACGTTATCACTGAAGATGACGACGACGATTGGGATGACTGGGACGATGAAGAAGATGACGGTCACGTTGTCTACGTTCGTGACTAATCAGAACGGTCAAACAATGCCTGTTTGCCTATAATTCATTAAGCCGCAATTATTTATTGCGGCTTTTTTTGTATCTAAATCATATTTAGGTGATGTGATTTACGGCACAATAACCGATACGTCGTGTTTTTTGAGGGTTAGTTTGGCCCTCGCGCGTATGAATGAGTAACACCCTAAAAGGAATTAGACTTATTTATGACTCTAGAAACCATACCGCCTAGAGAGTTGGCGGTATCTACTCAACGATCGATTTCTCGTCTTGTCGCCCAAGCCGGACAAATGCTACTTGCTCATGGTGCTGAAAGTACTCTTGTGAGCGATATTATGCGTCGTATTGGCCTTGCTTGTGGGGTGAATGAAGTTGCGGTAGCACTATCAGCTAATGCATTGGTTGTGACGACGGTAATGGATGGACACTGCATCACCACCACCCGAAGCTGTGCTGATCGTGGCATCAATATGCGCGTTATTACGCAAATTCAACGAATCTGTATCATGATGGAACGTGGTTTGCTCGATTCAACCATGGCGCAGAAAAAGCTGAACGCTATCAGTCCAGAGCGTTATAACCGCTGGTTGGTGGTGTTTATGATTGGCTTGTCTTGTGCGGCATTCAGTCATCTAGCTGGTGGTGATTGGGGAGTATTCATCATGACCTTTTTAGCTTCAGCTGGTGGCATGATCGTTCGCCAAGAAATTGGTCATCGTCATTTCAACCCTCTATTGAACTTTGCTGCGACCGCTTTTGTGACTACCTTAATTTCAGCACAGGCGGAAATTTACCAAATCGGTAATCTACCTACCGTAGCAATGGCATCGTCGGTATTAATGCTTGTACCTGGTTTCCCACTCATTAACTCTGTCGCAGATATGTTGAAAGGCCACATTAATATGGGCATTGCTCGATTTGTGATGGCTAGTTTACTAACGTTGGCGACATGTTTGGGGATCGTTGCTGCGATGAGTGTAACTGGAATTTGGGGGTGGGCTATCTAATGAGTTTATTTGATTTGATGTTTGGCCTTTTGAATGACATGTTTTTTGCGGCGATTCCCGCCGTAGGATTTGCATTGGTTTTTAACGTGCCACAAAGAGCCTTAGTGTATTGCGCTGTTGGTGGCGCGATTGGTCATGGTAGCCGCTACTTGATGATGCAGTTTGGCATTCCTATTGAGTGGGCAACCTTTTTTGCTGCGACGTTAGTTGGGATGATCGGTGTGTACTGGTCTCACCGTTTTCTCGCGCATCCAAAAGTGTTTACTGTGGCTGCTTTGATCCCGATGGTGCCGGGTGTGTTTGCGTACAAAGCAATGATCGCTATGGTAGAAATCAATCATGTTGGCTACTCACCCGAGCTTGTCGCAACCTGTATGGAAAACTTTCTTAAGGCCATGTTTATTATTGCAGGTTTAGCTGTTGGTCTTGCGGTTCCAGGGCTGTTATTCTATCGCCGCAGACCAATTGTATAAGGACCTAACATGATCATTAGTATGATTGCCGCGATGGCCGACAATCGCATCATTGGCAAAGACAATCAAATGCCTTGGCATCTTCCCGCCGATTTCGCTTGGTTTAAGCGTTGTACCATGGGAAAACCGGTTGTGATGGGACGCAAAACCTATGAGTCTATTGGTCGCCCTTTACCAGGTCGCTTGAATATTGTTATTAGCCGTGATGAGACACTAAAGATCGAAGGTGTCACTACCGTAACATCGATTGAGCAAGCTCTGGAAGTCGCAGGTGATGTGGAAGAAGTGATGATCATTGGTGGTGGTGCGATTTACACCACTTGTCTGCCTATGGCCAATAAACTGTATGTAACACACATTGAAGCGGCCATTGATGGTGATACTCAGTTCCCAGATTGGGGAGATCAATTTAAGGAAACTTACTCAGAAATGTATCAAGCCGATGAGAAGAACGCCTACAACATGCGCTTTACTGTGTTAGAAAAGTAATTCGAGATTAACACCGCGTAGTTAATACGGTAATGCCGTTCGTATAACAGCGAGCGGCCATCCCAACCTACCGTCATCCTGAAAAGCGACGAAAGAGCGAGATTCAGGAGCCTCTATACGAGTACTTTGTTGTCAAAGGTATTTCTATCTATTCGCCGCGCGAGGATATTAGATTCCTAGTCTCGTTAAGGCTCGTTGACCCTACAGGAGGTGTTAAGTGACAGGTATTCCTCCTACTATGGATTATCGACTGTTATTCAGTGTTTAACTTAACGCATCCTGAGTAAAAATTTTCTTATCTTCCCAACGGATCATGGTCAGTCTTCCGCCCCAAACGCAGCCAGTATCTAGCCCGATGACTTCGTTGTTCATATAACCTTGCAGTGCAGCCCAGTGCCCAAAGAGCACCGCTTTGTTTAAGTGGATACGTTTAGGCACCTCAAACCATGGAATAAGTTCGTTACCGGAAACTTGTTGCGGTGGCAATTTACAATCCATATCCAAACGACCATCAGGGAAACAAAAGCGCATCCGCGTAAAAGCATTGATAATATAACGGTATCGGTCCAAACCCTGTAGAGAGTCATCCCAGGAATCAGGTTGATTGCTGTACATGTTTTTTAATAGCCAAGGCAGCTCTTCACTTTGGATGATGCGCTCAACTTCACGGGCACACTTTCTCGCTGTTTTTAGATTCCACTGCGGTGATATGCCAGCGTGACACATCACGAACTCGTCATGCTCGGCCATTAGAGGTTGCTGAGCTAGCCATGTCAGTAGTTCCTCTTTGTCAGGGGCCGTGAAAATAGGTGCGGTTCTATCTTTGTCTTTGACCTTTTTTATCCCGTGAGCCACTGCAAGAAGGTGAAGGTCGTGATTACCAAGCACGACGATTGCGCTTGCGCCAAGTGACTTCACAAAGCGTAACGTTTCTAGTGATTTAGGCCCTCTGGCGACCAAATCACCAGCAAGCCAAAGTTGGTCTTTTTTCGCAGAGAAAGATACTTTTTCTAGTAGTCGCTGCAATTCATCAAAACAGCCTTGGATGTCACCAACAATATAGGTAGCCACTGAATCTCCAATTTACTAATTTAAAACATTTGGAACAGCCAAGCGAAATGGTTCAATTTCGGTGATGAACTCTTGCCCTTTTTCATCCAGCATTTTGTAGTGTCCTTGCATAACGCCGACAGGGGTTTCTAACGCTGTTCCGCTACTGTACGTGTATTCATCATTGCTTGGAATAAAGGGCTGCTGGCCTACCACTCCGTCACCTTCAACCGTCATTTGCTTGCCATTCGAGTCTGTGATTAGCCAGCGGCGGCTCACTAACTGTACGGTTTGCTGGCTAAGGTTTTTGATGGTGATGATATAAGCGAAAACGTAGCGTTGTAGCTCTGGGTTGGACTGTTCTTCGATGTATTTGGTGTGAACTTGAATTTTGATGCAAGGTTGAATGACGTCCATGTGCACTCCTCAGAAACGTAATATCCCAATAATAATAAGCCAAACCTACAAGGGTTTGGCTCATTGTTTGAGTTCTTAGTGCTGCGGGTTATCCGCAAGCCAGTTCGCCATTGCGACGAATTGTTCTAGCGTCAGGTTCTCTGGACGCATGCTTGGATTAACACCTAGCTCTTCTAGTACTTCTGTGCTTAACAACGATTTGTAGCAGTTACGAACTGTTTTACGACGTTGGTTAAAGCCTTCACGACAAACGCGATCGAGCAAACGCAGATCTTTCGCCGGGCATGGCAGCTCTTCGTAAGGCACTAAACGAACAACGGCAGAATCCACTTTCGGTGGTGGAACGAATGCCGTTGGCGGTACTTCCAGTACCGGTACCACTTTACAGTAGTACTGAGCCATTACCGTTAAACGGCCGTAAGCTTTGCTGCCAGGGCCGGCGGCTAAGCGGTTTACCACTTCTTTTTGCAGCATAAAGTGCATGTCTTGAATGTCTTTATGGAACTCAAAAAGGTGGAACATCAATGGTGTAGAGATGTTGTATGGTAAGTTACCAAAAATGCGCAGCTTGTTGTTTGGCTTCACTAGTTGAGTGAAGTCAAAACGCATAGCGTCACCCTCATGGATGGTCAACTTATCTGCCAGTTCAGGGTGAGTACGTAGGCGTTCCGCCAGATCGCGGTCTAATTCGATAACTGTGAACTTATCCACTTCACGACCTACTGGCTCAGTGATTGCACCAAGACCAGGACCGATTTCAACCAGGTTTTGACCTGGTTTTGGGTTAATCGCTGATACGATTCCATCAATAATGTATGGATCGTTCAGGAAGTTTTGACCAAAACGTTTACGCGCTTTGTGTCCTAAATGGACATCATTTCTCATTGTTTCTTCTCTACCAAATCTATCGCATGCGTGAGCGCTGTTCGGAAACTCCCTGTATCCGCTTGACCTGTCCCTGCCAGATCTAATGCAGTACCGTGGTCCACCGATGTTCTAATAAAAGGTAGACCAAGAGTAATATTTACTGAACGACCAAAGCCTTTGTATTTTAATACTGGCAATACTTGATCATGGTACATGCCTAAAACAGCATCAGCATCATTTAAATATTTTTCATTGAAAATGGTATCAGCCGGAAGAGGGCCGATCAGGTTGATACCTTTTTCTTGTCGAATTTTTTCCAGTGTCGGAGTGATGGTCTCGATCTCTTCACGACCTAAGCAGCCATCTTCGCCAGCATGAGGGTTAAGCCCGCAAACGTAGATGTTTGGTTGTGCGATAGCAAACTTTTCTACAAGGTCTTTATGAAGAATATCGATGATTTTTTCTAATCGCTCTTCGGTGACAGCTTTGGACACATAAGCTAAAGGAATATGTGTTGTAACCAGCGCCACGCGTAGTCCTTCCGTTGCTAGCATCATTACGACTAGCGGCGTTTGTGACTTCTCGGCGAAAAATTCAGTATGACCACTGAATGCAACACCTGCGCGATTAATCACCCCCTTATGAACAGGGCCGGTGACAATAGCATCAAATTCATCATTCATACAGCCTAAAGCCGCTCTTTCTAGCGTTTTTAGTACATAGTGGCCATTCGCTTCATTGAGCTCGCCTGCGACCGCAGGTTCCGATATTTGGATATGGTCAACGATAAGCGTGCCCGCTTTTTGTGCTTTAGGTGCTTCTTCTGGATTGTAATCAGACAGTTGGACTTCGATGCCAAGCTGCTTGGCTCGCTCCGTCAGCATATTCTTATCGGTACAGACGACAATTTGGTGCGCCCAATCTTCTTTCGATAGGGCAAGCACTAAGTCTGGGCCGATACCCGCAGGTTCCCCTGCGGTTACGACAATTCTACGAATTGTATTAGTTGTCATTGTTGTCATCCACGATTTCAACAAACGCACTTGCGCGTAGCTCTTGCATCCATGCGCCCGCTTCTTCATTAAATTTACGGTTAAATAGAATACGGTAAGCTTTGTTCTTCATCGCTGAGTCAGTGCGGTCAACTTGGCGACGATCCAACACTTCAACGATATGCCAGCCGTGAACGGTTTTGAACGGTTCGCTGATTGAGCCAACTGGCAGAGTTTCTACTTGGTGCTTGAATTCTGGCACGTAAAGATCTGGTGTTTGATAACCTAGTTCACCGTCTTGTGCTGCCGAGCCAGGATCTTGACTGTATTGTGTTGCCAATTGAGCGAACGTTGCTTCACCGGCTTTGATGCGGCGTACAAATTCATTCAGTTGCTTCTTCGCCCCTTCGTCGCTCAGAATCACGGTTGGTTTAATCAAAATATGACGCGCATTTACTTCCGTTACCGCAACCGTTTCTAGGCCTTTTACATCCTCTATTTTTAGGATGTGGAAACCAACGCCACTACGGAAAGGACCAATAATGCTGCCTTTGTTTTGCATCTTGATCTGATCAGCAAAGATGGTCGGCATCTCTTCTTTACGCATCCAGCCCCAGTCACCACCTTGTAAAGCTTTAGGACCTTTTGAGTAGGTGTAGGCCATCTCCGTAAAGTCTGCACCTTCGTTTAGCTTTTTCGCGAGCGCTTTAGCTTCTGCTTCTACAGCAGATTTTTCTTTATCGTCAGAGAAGCGCAGTTGAATGTGTCCAATTTTGTATTGAACAGTCGCATTGGTTTCTTGTGATAGTTGCTCAGCAAGGCTATCGACCTCTGCTGGAAGGATATTAATACGGCGACGAACCAGTGCATTGCGAGCTTCTGATGCGGCGATTTCCTTACGAATTTGTTCGCGGAATTCTGGGTAACTTAAACCTTCACTTTCTACAGAAGCAGCGAGTTGTTCTACCGATTGCTCATTATTACGTGCGATCTCTGCAATCGCTTGGTTTAAACGGTTGTCGTCAATACGCACACCAATACGGTCAGCTTCTTGGCCTTGCAATGTGTCAATGATAAGTTTTTCAACAACTTGTTCTTTTAATACGCTGGTAGAAGGTAAGCTCTTTCCACTTTGACGAGCGTTGGCTTGCAGCGTTTTCATCGCTGTTTCGATGTCGCTTTGTAGAACTACACCGTCGTTCACGATGACCGCAACCTTATCGATCTCTACTGGTGCTGCAACCGCTCCGCAAGAGAGTAGGGTCGTGAATAAGATTGATTTCCAAATTTTCATTTAAAATTCCGTCAGTATTTTTGAATAGGCGTCTTATTCATTTAAGACGCCTATTTTGATTAATTGTTCAGATAGAATGGGCGGCCGTACTTAATCGCGTTGTCAGAACCATCCAGTTCTTTGACAGCAGTGTCTTCACGCTGGTTGGTCGCAAAGCCTTGAATACCGAAGTTAACGCTGAAGTTATTTTCGTATTCAGGTGATGCCCCGGTGCTGCCGATAGCTTGGTCTTCCCAACCAAGCAATTGGTTTGAGTAAGTGACGCCAATGTACCAACAGTCAGATTGGTAACGTAGGCTCGCTAACCATTCTAGGTCCGCATTTTCATTGAGGTCGTAGTAGTATTGACCACTCGCAGACCAGTTCGGGTTGAACTCGTAGGCCGCTACAATACCTGCTTGAGAAATACCTTTACGAGTAATTGTGTCTAGGTTTTCGAGAATGATCGTATCTTCGATGTATTCACGCGTAACGTAGCGATAGTTACCCTGAATAAAGCCGCCGTTGAATTGGTATTCCAAGGTACTGTTTGCCAACTGCATGGAGCTCAAATCAATATCGTATTGAATTCCACCGTGATAGAACAAGTAATCGTTGTAGTTGAAATCAGCTTCAATCGCCCATGATGAGTAATTGGTTGTCTCATCCGGAAGATTTGGGCTGTTGCTCAGTTTGGTCTTTTTATCGAAGTAGTAAATCTGACCAAATGAAACGTTAAGACGCTCTTTATAGTCATCATCAAAGAAGCGAGTACTCGCACCGTAGCTTAACTGGTTCGCCGAGGCGATTTTATCAATGCCACTGTACTTACGACTGCGGAATAGCCCGTAGTAGTCGGTTTGTAGCAAGGTGGTATCGTAGTTGTAGATGTTGGTTTGATCTTCTTCAGGTACGTACAAGTACTGCAGCTGAGGCTCCAGTGTTTGGGTGTAGCCCTTGATCCAGCTTGTATCTCGCTCTAAGTAAAGTTGCGCATGCGTACGGAACTCAGGAATAACACGAGAAACTTCATCATCCAACTGGTTTTGCAAGTTTACATCAGTCAAACCCGTTAAGTCTTGAGAGTAATACGTAGAGAGCACACGCGCTTCTGTTGTCCACGTTGCCCATGAGTTTGAGAGTGGTAATGTAAGCCCTGGTTCAATGTGAACACGGGTCGCATTTGGTCGCGCAGCATCGCTGGTATCGAAGCGGCTCACTTGGCTCTTCACGTCAAAGTTAAGGTAGTCTCCCCACAACGGCGTGTAGTAGTTCAAGTCTAACTGAGGAAGCAGGCGATAAGGGCGGTTCTCTTCTTTCAATAAGATTTGGAAGTCACGAACGGTTAACGAGGCATCCCAGAAGTCAGAACGATATTGTACTTGTCCTTCTTGAACCAGTTGACCATCTTCACGGTTACCAATGTCGGAGTCGAGATCGAGGAAGTAATCAATATCACTCACTTTTGAGTAATCGACTTTGACTATCCACTGTTTATTGATGATACCGTCGTGTTTAACTTGGTAGCCCCAACGAGACTCGTCCTGATATTTGCGATCACTATTGAGGTATTCGCCTTTGATTTCCCCATTTCCCCAACCATCTGTTAGGTAGCGGAAATCAGTATCGAGTTTTGTACCACGTTGCTGCATATAGAGCGTGGTGAGTGTCATGTCATATTGAGGCGCGATGTTCCAATAGAATGGCACCTCGACTTCCATACCATCACTAGAACCATACGATAAAGAAGGAAAGAGGAAACCCGTTTTACGCGTATCTCCAATTGGCATGGTTAGATACGGCACATAGAAAACAGGCACATCTAACACTTCAAATCGAGGATGGTGCAGCGTCGCTGTCTCTTCATCTTGGTCAACATCGATGCCTGACGCAACCAATCGCCATGAATTATCGCCTTGAGGGCACGATGTGATAGAGCCGTCTTCGAGTTCATAAACCGACTGACCTGTGCGAGCGATATAGGCTGCAGTGCCTCGGCCTTGTTGGCAAAGGAACTGATAATCGGTGTTCTCAAGTGAAAACGTATCTTGATTAATGTCGTTAGTAACACGATCAGATCGAGCTTTGACTTGGCCGTCATTGAAAGTCACGTTGCCTTCGGCAACCACGACGTTGTCTTGTTGGTGCAGCGTTACGCTATCTGCGGTAATTTTCTTCTGGCCTTGGGTGACTTGTACATTACCTGAGTACTGAGCTTTGTCACCATTGATGGCTTGCAGGGTGTCAGCTTCTACCACTACTGGGGTATTAAGAGCGTCCTCCTCGCCACTTGTATCGACCAAACATTGATCTGTGGCGGGCATTTCCTGCACACTATCATGGATATTCGCTTCAGCTTGAGTGGTGGGTACAAACAAGGCGGTGCTGATAGAGGCCGCTAAAAATGTGCGGGAGAAATGTTGCATTGAATTGAACTTTCCTGTGTCACTACTACTCGATGGCTATAGGGCTTGTTGTACCCTAGCGTAATAGCCAAATGAATCAACTATAGTCGCATTTATCCCAGCGTATTGATTCACTGTGGCATAATGACGACAAAATAGCTGCAAAGATAAGCAGGCGAAATGGCCTAGCCGAAATAAAACTAATTCCATTATCATAAAGGAAATCGTTGCATCCGGCACTATAAGACCGCCGTCGTCGATAAAAATTCATTGATAGAGAACACATAATGCATATTTTTGGCAAAATTCTGGGTGCCTTTTTTGGCTTGTTACTTGGCGGACCGCTAGGTTTACTCTTTGGCTTATTTATTGGCCATCAATTCGATAAAGCACGTCGCTTGAGTCAAGCCGGGTTCTCTACTGGCGGCTTTGGAAAAGGGCCAAGTCAAGCTCAGCGCCAAGAAGAGTTTTTTAAAGCGGCGTTTGCGGTAATGGGACATGTGGCAAAAGCGAAAGGCCAAGTCACCAAAGAGGAAATCCAACTGGCTTCAGCCATGATGGACCGCATGAATTTGCATGGCGAACAGCGTCGCGCAGCGCAAGACGCGTTTCGTGAAGGTAAAGACAGCGACTTTCCGTTAGAAGATGTTCTTGTTCGTGTGAAAATTTCGACAGCTGGTCGCTTTGACTTGTTGCAATTTTTCTTAGAGCTGCAAATCTCGGCGGCCTTTGCAGATGGCTCGATCCACCCGAGTGAACGAAATGTACTACACAAGATTGCACGTGGTTTGGGTTTCTCTTCTGAGCAATTAGAGCGTCGTTTGCAAATGCAAGAAGCCGCATTTCGTTTCCAAAGCCAGGGCGGTTTTCATGGTCAGCATCAAGGCCAATCTTCAGGTGGTAGCTGGCAACAAGCTTCACAAGCGGATCAGTTGGCCGACGCGTACAAAATTCTGGATGTGTCTTCAGATGCAGACAGTAAAACCGTCAAGCGTGCTTATCGTAAACTGATGAACGAGCATCACCCGGACAAATTGATGGCTAAAGGCTTACCACCAGAGATGATGAACGTCGCGAAAGAGAAATCTCAAGAGATTCAAAACGCTTACGATCTTATTAAGAAGGTTAAAGGCTTTAAGTAGTCGGACGTTTTCTATCAAACATTTGGATGTAAAAAAGGGCACTCAGTGCCCTTTTTTTTCATGTCTTAGTCTTTGAGTTGCCGGTGTCTTTAGCTTTTGGCCTATTATGTCCCTAATGCTAATTGACCTCACATCCCCCAGTTTAGTTGGCTTGATTCAAGTCCCAATCGTATTCGTATTTCACTTTGCCAGAGAAGTTTTTGTATTGCGGTGCGTACTTTGCGATGTGTTTGAAGATTTGTTTTTCTCCACCAAAGTCCGTTGCAAACCAATCATAAATAGAAGACAGCTGTGCCGTGTTACCTTGGATAGATACGCCTTTGCTGCTGTTGATAAATGTTTTGGCGGCACTATCCAGTAGAGCTTGCGTGTTGTCAGCAGTGAATGCTTGAGATTGCAGATTAGGGCATCCTAGGCTGGCACAGTTAACCGCGTAATGCGTTCTTGGGTCATTCCAAATTGGACGCAAAATTCGATGTTCAATATCGTTTAAAGTTAGATCCTTCCCATTGACCACGACCACATCGTCTCCCCAAGGACCAAAGCTAAATAAACCACCTAGCTTGGTGATTGATTCGACTGGATAGTTATCCAAAATAAGATCTACCGTGATGGCGTTGTAAAGGTTTACCCAATAGGCATATTGCTCTGCTTGGTTGTATTGTAGAGGGTCTAGTTTTGCCAAACGCTGGATGTATTGTTTCAGCTTAGTTTTATCGACAGAGGAGACTTGGCTATAACGAAACAAGGTATTCTCGCCTTGTTCAACTAAATAAGTATCGAGCAGTTGTTGCCATTCTTGATGAGAAATTTGGGTTTGGTTGGCTTGATTCGATTGTTTCCAATATGGCCATAAGTCGGATTTAGGCGCGGACAATGTCGAGAAAGAAACCAGAGCACACAACAGCAATAACAGACGCTTCATAGAGATACCTTTGAATGAGATATTGTTGATAGTGTAGACCAGTTTAGTGCTTGTTTTCTTTCAGTAATCAGTGGCCTTTATTCGCTGTCATTCCGAGGAGCATAAGCGATATCAGGAATCTAATACCCACAAACTCTTGAGTAAAGACAGTATGAATCTGTACAGTGCGCTCTGGTAGTCGATCCTGAATCACGCTCCTTCGTCGCTGTTCAGGATGACGAATTTCAACAGAGGCGTTCGGTATTCTGTAAGCAAAGCGATATGAGATCAGTCACCCAAAACAAATCAAGGGCCGACAATTGCCAGCCCTTGATTTGTGTATTTACTAACGCGTCTTAACGCAAGAAGCTTGGAATATTCGCTTCGTACTCAGCAATCTTATCTTCGTGTTGAAGGGTTAGGCCAATGTTGTCCAAACCGTTTAGCAAGCAATGACGACGGAACGAATCGATTTCAAAACCATATTCTTTGCCGTTGGCACGAACGACATTCGCTTCTAGGTCGACCTCGACTTCTGCACCTTCATTTGCCTCAACAAACTGGAAGATTTCATCCACTTCTTGTTCAGTCAAACGAACTGGCACCATTTGGTTGTTGATCGAGTTGCCGTAAAAAATATCGGCAAAGCTTGGTGCGATCATCGCTTTGATGCCGTAATCCGCTAGTGCCCACGGTGCGTGCTCACGAGATGAGCCACAGCCGAAGTTTTCACGAGCCAGCAAGATAGACGCGCCTTGGTAGCGAGGTGCGTTCATCACGAACTCTGGATTTGGCTGTTCACCAGCATCGTCTAGGAAGCGCCAGTCATGGAATAGGTGCTTACCAAACCCTAGGCGGGAGACCTTTTGTAGGAACTGCTTTGGAATGATGGCATCAGTATCAACGTTCGCTGCATCTAGAGGAACAACTAAGCCTGTGTGTTGTTTAAAGCCTGACATTGGTTTGCTCCTTAGTCTAGTTCACGAATATCTACAAAGTGACCAGCAATTGCTGCTGCCGCTGCCATCGCAGGGCTCACTAGGTGGGTACGGCCATCACGACCTTGGCGGCCTTCAAAGTTACGGTTTGAAGTAGACGCACAACGTTCATGTGGGCCCAAACGGTCATTGTTCATTGCTAGACACATCGAGCAACCTGGTAGGCGCCACTCAAAGCCCGCTTCTTTAAAGATAACGTCCAAGCCTTCCGCTTCTGCTTGCGCTTTTACTTGCTCAGAGCCAGGAACGATCAGCGCTTGAACGTGAGGCGCGACTTTGCGACCTTTCGCTACTTCAGCGGCTGCGCGCATGTCTTCGATACGTGAGTTAGTACAAGAACCAACGAAGACTTTATCGACGTTGTAATCAGACAATGACTTGCCTGCCTCTAGGCCCATGTAAGCCAATGCTTTTTCTGCCGATGCTTTTTCTACTGGGTCGGCAAAGCTTTCTGGTGCTGGGATAGGTTGATCTACTGCGATCACTTGGCCTGGGTTAGTACCCCAAGTGACTTGTGGTCTGATATCCGCTGCGTTTAGTGTCACGACTGCATCAAACTGAGCATCATCGTCAGTTTTTAATGTCTTCCAGTATTCTACTGCTGCATCAAAGTCGGCACCTTGAGGTGAGAATTTACGGCCTTTGATGTATTCGAACGTGGTTTCATCTGGCGCAATCAAACCGGCTTTCGCACCTAGCTCTATCGCCATGTTACATACGGTCATGCGGCCTTCCATTGAAAGGTCAGTGATCGCTTCACCACAGAATTCAACCACGTAGCCTGTACCGCCAGCTGCTGTAGTTTCACCGATGATTGCTAGCACGATATCTTTCGCCGTGATACCCGGAGCCACTTTGCCTTTTACTTCGATCTTCATCGTTTTGGCGCGCGCTTGTTTTAGCGTTTGAGTTGCTAATACGTGCTCAACTTCTGATGTACCAATACCAAAAGCGAGAGAGCCGAATGCACCGTGTGTAGCCGTGTGCGAGTCACCACAAACAATGGTCATGCCCGGTAGGGTAATACCAAGCTCTGGGCCCATAACATGCACAATACCTTGGTATTTATGGTTGATGTCGTAAAGCGTAACGCCAAACTCTTCACAGTTTTTCGATAGCGTTTCCATCTGGATACGAGCCATCTCACCCGATGCGTTGATGTCTTTGGTGGTTGTCGAAACGTTGTGGTCCATGGTGGCAAAAGTTTTGCTGACCTGACGCACTTTACGACCTTTTTCACGCAAGCCGTCAAATGCTTGCGGAGACGTCACTTCGTGTACCAAGTGACGGTCG
>NZ_JADDYG010000842.1:145839-155477 GCF_015163535.1 Vibrio sp. OPT46
ATGTACAAGATTGGGTTTTCCCCTTCTGCTGCGACGGCAACGTGTGCGTCGTAGACTTTTTCGTATAATGTTTTGCCCATTGTTTGCTTCCTTTCCTCATCGCCGTTGCCGCAATAACTGCGTTAGCGACACCCGTTTATCCAGTTATTTAGCTTATTTAGCGAACTAAACGCCTTAATATAAATGGGCTTGCTGCCTTGCTATTGCACCAATGACTTAGAGGAAAGCCATTGGTTGACCGAGGATTTAGTATTTATTATGAATCTGTTTTGTATTAAGAGTTTAAAACGTACTCAGCGATCTTATCGCCCATCTCAGACGTCGAAAGTGCTGGGTTGTCACCAGCAAGGTCACCCGTTAGTTCCCCCGCTGATAGCGCTTTTGAAACTGCCGTTTCGATGTCTTGTGCCGCCGTTTCCTCACCTAGGCTATAACGTAGCATCAGTGCCGCAGACAGGATTTGTGCCACAGGGTTAGCGATGTTCTTACCTGCGATATCTGGTGCACTGCCACCTGCTGGCTCGTACAGACCGAATTTGCTTTCGTTTAGACTTGCTGATGGCAACATACCCATAGAGCCTGTGATCATCGCACATTCATCAGAAATGATGTCGCCGAAGATGTTTGAACACAGCATTACGTCGAACTGAGCAGGGTCTTTGATAAGCTGCATAGTCGCGTTATCAATGTACATGTGTGACAACTCGACATCTGGGTAGTCTTTTGCGATTTCTTCGACTACTTCACGCCATAAGATAGAGCTTTGTAGAACGTTCGCTTTGTCGATAGAGCACACTTTCTTGCGACGTAGACGAGCAGAGTCAAAAGCGATTTTTGCAATACGTTCGATCTCAAAGCGGTGGTACACCTCAGTATCAAATGCTTTTTCTGTTGCGCCTTCACCTTCACGACCTTTCGGTTGGCCGAAGTAGATACCACCCGTCAGTTCACGGACTACCACGATGTCAAAGCCGCGACCCGAGATGTCTGCACGTAGCGGTGAGAAATCTTCAAGACCTGAGTGAATTTGCGCTGGACGTAAGTTACAGAACAGTTGGAAGTGTTTGCGTAGTGGAAGTAGGGCACCACGTTCAGGTTGGTCGTTTGGTGGTAAGTGCTCCCACTTAGGGCCGCCAACCGAGCCGAATAGGACTGCATCAGACTCTTCACATGCTTTTATTGTGCTCTCTGGAAGTGGGCAACCGTGATTGTCGATCGCGATACCACCGACATCATGCTCGTCACGCTCAAACGCAATACCATGTTTCTTTTCGATTGCATCCAATACTTTATGTGCCTGCGCCATTACTTCCGGGCCAATGCCGTCACCGGGTAGGACGGCAATTTTGTACGATTTGTCTGTCATGTTAATCCTTTAAGTTTTCTAATTTTGAGCTTAATTATTTCAACGAGCGTGTTCTTTCCTGAGCCGTGTAGCCCGGTTGTTATTACACAGTCGCAATCTTTTTCTGCTTCATTTCTTCGATTTTATCTGCACGATGAATGCTGTTAATAACGTGCAATAATGCTTGGCCGGAAGCCTCAACGATGTCGGTGGAAACACCCGTACCGTGGTATTTGCGACCTTTGTAGTTGGCAATGATGTCTGCTTGACCCAAACCATCTTCACCTTCACCTTTCGCGGTTAGGTCGAATTTATCCAGAACGATGTCGTAGCCTGTCACGCGGTAGATACATTGGTAAAGCGCATCAACTGGGCCATTACCGACCGCTGCTTCACACATTTCTTCATCACCGCATTGCATTTTGATGCTGGTGGTAGCCATTACGCTGCCAGACTGCACGCTTAGGTAGCTCAATTTGTAGAAGTCATCTTCTTCACGCAAGTTCGAGAAGTGCATTAGGGCTTCTAGGTCGTAATCGAACACTTGGCCTTTGCGGTCAGCAAGTTTCAAGAAATCCGCATACAGTGCGTCTAGGTTGTACTCGTCTTCGTTGTAACCCATGGTGTCCATATGGCTCTTCACGGCAGCGCGACCGCTGCGGCTGGTTAGGTTCAGAGCTTGGTTTTTTAGGCCAATAGACTCAGGGGTCATGATTTCGTAGGTATTCTTATTCTTCAACATGCCATCTTGGTGGATGCCTGAAGAGTGGCTAAACGCATTTGCACCCACAATTGCTTTGTTGCTTTGAATAGGCATATTGCATAGCTGGCTCACCAACTTACTGGTGCGGTGAATTTCATCATGCTTAATGCCAGTGTGAACGCCCAAAAACTCTTGACGCGTCTTGATGATCATTGCGATCTCTTCAAGTGAACAGTTACCCGCTCGCTCTCCAATGCCATTGATCGTGCCTTCTATCTGACGTGCGCCAGCTTGAACGGCGGCAATAGAGTTGGCAACTGACATCCCCAAATCGTCGTGACAGTGAACGGAGATGATCGCTTTATCAATGTTCGGAACGCGGTTAAATAGGGTTTCAATAATCCCACCAAACTCACTTGGTACGGTGTAGCCAACGGTATCTGGAATGTTGATTGTACTCGCACCTGCATTGATGGCGGCTTCTACCATGCGACATAGGTTGTCTATAGGAGTACGACCAGCATCTTCACAAGAAAACTCGACATCATCAGTGTAGTTACGTGCATGTTTAACGGCGTTGACTGCCATTTCTAGTACATCGTCGTAGCTGCGGCGTAGTTTGTCTTCTACGTGAATGGTGGAAGTGGCTAAAAATGTGTGGATACGGAATTGGTCGGCCACTTTTAAGGCTTCAGCGGCAGCATCAATGTCTTTCGCAACGGCACGCGAAAGGGCACAAACTCGACTGTTTTTTATGTTTTTTGCGATGGTTTGTACAGACTCGAAATCACCTGGTGAAGAGATTGGGAAGCCAGCTTCGATAACATCAACGCCGAGTCTTTCCAGCGCATAGGCAATCTGCAGTTTTTCTTTAACCGTCAAGCTTGCTGACAACGCTTGCTCGCCATCACGCAATGTGGTGTCGAATATAATGACCTGATCGTTCATGTTTGCTTCCTTCCTGATTTCTGCACTTTCGCGCAAGTGAATCGTTTACTTCCAGTATTTAGATATAAAAAAACCCGCATTCTCATGCGGGTTCTTAGAAATTGGTGTGGTTATTTTTCTTCCACAGCCTACCCGCGCGAACTGGTCACGATCAGGAGGAGGCTAAGCAGGATAGAAAAATGAGCTGACATAGTTGTTAAGCTTTCCACATAATTAAGTTAACAAATTAGTACCGCACTCCATGAAGCGCGTCAACCCTAAAGTCGATTTTTTATTCATATCGGATGAGTCTTTTCGTTTGCTTGAAAAAAATGATGCACTAAGTGAAACGACATGATGCGATAGAAACGTGCTAGAAGAAGTAAGTTCTCATCAAGTTTGCGACGTTTCATTACCAAAACAAGCATCGGGATTGCGACTTGTCACACAAAGGTCCGAATTGTTTGGCAAAAGTTTTGAATGACCATTTATAGTAGTGCAGTTGCACTAGGTAAAAGAAATAAGGGTTAGGGAAAGAATGAGGTTAACAAAACAATTTGGACGTTCAGCCATAGTATTTACTCTGGTCAGCTTGTCGGGTTGTCAGCTGTTTCAATCGCAGACCTATGTGGAAGTGGCTTCCCCCGTTGTTATGAATGATCACTCGCAGAGCGTCATGGTTATCAATGATCAAATGGATCGATTTTTGAGTTATGAGGGACGCGAATCGTTCTTGAATCAGATGCTTGTTGCCCTTGAGTCTGACAGCCGAAATAAGTTTAAAGGTAAAGATCCGGAAACGTATTCTTGGTGGAAGATCCGCGTTCAACCTAGTGAGAAACAGCAAGCGGAAGTTTTCCGACCAACCACTGAAGGTGTCGATACTTCAAACCCAGTAGAGTTTATGGATGTTTCTTACCGCTCTAAGACCACATTAAACCTACGCTCTAAACCGAGTCTTGAAGGGGCAAAGCTTGGCGTATTATCGAAAGGGGAAGTCTTTAATGTGCTAGCAAAAGTGGTTGATCAACCTTGGTTTCTCGTTGAACAGAAAGGAGTGATAAAAGGTTATGTCCATAAGGATTATGCGCGCAGCAATGTGATAAATCGTGACATTTTATCTACTCAGCCTAACCCTTTACTAGAGCCTAACTCGAGTAAAACGGAGCAAACGAGTATAGAGCATGAACTGTCGGGAAACTATACTTGCCGCTCACTGAGCTATGAGCTTACAAAAGATGGCGACATGACGACGGGCTCTTTGCGCGCCTGCCGCAAGAAGAGAAAAGTCTGGTATATAGACACCCCTCAACCGCAACCAGCAAACCCTTCTTAATGTTCTATTTTTATGGTTATGCCCAATAGATAAATTGTTGGGCACACCTTAATTTGGCCTTTGTCATTAATTGTCCAAATTCCCGTCATGCTGTTGTCACCTAAACCTCCTACTTTTCACACAAAGGCGTTGTCAAAGTAAGGAAAGGTCACATGCGAACCATAGAGACAATTACACAGCCAATTGCAACCATTGCTAAGTTTGATTTAGCGCTCTCTAGTGTTTGTCTTAAGCACCGTTTTAATCAACAAGTCGCCAATATCAGCAAAGGAGTCTCCCACAGTGGTGACGGGCATCTTTACTTGGTGTTGGGTTTATTAGCTTGGTATTTAGATAAGGAGCAAGGAGTCTGGTTTTTACTGGCGGGTTTACTTGCTTTTGCTATCGAGCTACCAATTTATTGGACGCTGAAAAATAGTTTTAAGCGTCGTCGCCCTGAAGAGCTTAGTGCACTCCTTCCTGCTTTTATTACTCCCTCCGATCGCTACAGTCTTCCTTCAGGACACACTGCCGCTGCGTTTGTCATGGCGACGCTGATTGACCATTTCTATCCGAGCCTAGGCGTTGCTGCATTCTTTTGGGCAAGTTTAATCGGAACCGCGCGAATCTTATTGGGTGTGCACTTTTTTACCGATGTCATCATTGGTGCACTGCTTGGCAGTCTTTGTGGTGGATTAGCGATTGCGATGTTAGGAGGCTAATTGATGAAAATCTTGTACGGTGTTCAAGGGACAGGAAACGGACATATTGCACGCGCAAGGGCGATGAGTCATGCGTTTAAAGAGCACAATGTTGAGGTCAACTTTTTGTTTTCTGGGCGAGCGCCGGAAAAATACTTTTCAATGGAAGCATTTGGCGATTACCAGACTCGCCGAGGCTTCACCTTTATTACCGAAAAAGGCTCTGTAAACTACGCGAAAACAGCATTGAATAACAATTTGGTGCAGTTTTTCAAAGAAGTTAAGCAACTCGATCTGTCGTCCTACGATCTTATCATTAATGATTTCGAACCTGTGACTGCGTGGGCAGCGAGACAACAAAATAAGCCTTCTATTGGTATTAGCCACCAAAATGCTTTCCGTTATCCGGTGCCACTAAAGGGAGCAAGTTGGTTAGATAAATCCGTCATTGAATACTTTGCGCCTTCTCAACATCACCTTGGTTTGCATTGGCATCATTTTGATCAACCTTTGTTACCACCAATAGTGCATACCGTCGATAGCCAAGCAGAAAACGACGACTTCGTGTTGGTGTATCTGCCGTTCGAATCGATAGAAGATATCTCGGACTTATTGTTCCACTTTAATCAACAAGCGTTTATCTGTTATCACCCGGATGTGATCGAATGTGAGCAGGTAGAAAACATAGAACTGCGCCCTTTATGCCACAGCAACTTCCAGCATCATTTGCATCGCTGTAGTGGTGTCATTGCTAATGGTGGGTTTGAGCTTCCTTCAGAAGCCTTGTCTTTGGGGAAAAAATTGTTACTAAAGCCACTCGCGGGTCAATTCGAGCAGCAGAGCAATGTTGCGACCTTAGAAGATTTAGGGCTTGCGATGTCGATGGAGAGCTTAGACATTTCCGCAGTACGCCAGTGGCTAAAGGAGCAACAAGCCGAAAGTGTGAAATACCCAGATGTTGCTCAGGCTATTGTTCATTGGGTATTGCAAGGTGCATGGGATTCAAAAGCAGAGTTATCCAGACAGCTGTGGGAGCAGGTTGATTTTCCAAGTTACGTGTCGAACATTTAAGTACGTTGTTCAGTACATTGTTCCTTCCATTTTTGACACGATTTTGTTGCAGCCTTTCTGTTTGGAAGGCTGCATTTTTATTCTTCCTCTCTCATTTCTATTCAGTGTGTATTTGCTGATAATTTGACTGATAAGTGCAAAATTCAATCAGAGATATAGCTGTCATCTGTTGTTCTTATTCCAACTAATAACTGAGCTAAATGCATGCTTGTGTTGACCGCCTGTCCTATCAATTTGCTAAATACGTCCTCAAAGAATGCATTTTTACGTGTTTTATAGTTTTTTATGTTTTTATCAAGTCTTTGTTATTTAACAAATAAATACCTAATTGGCTAAAATTTACTGATTAAATATCAATCTAGTTGCGAAACCGCAATCGATTAGTTGATAGTACAGTTCGAGCCGGAAGTATCCGGACGATAAATATAATAAAAAGTTAGGTTATCTATTCGTAAAATGATTCGAATCCAGCCGCCGTCTTTTGTGCGAGATGGGATTCTATTCGTTATGAATTTAATGAACAAAGTTGACGATTACAAAAGAGGCGCACTCAATGTTAGAGAAGAAAGACGCGATGAGCGCAATTGCTAGCTACCGTATGGAAAGCACTTTGCGTGGTGTAGATTTAAACCTACTGACTGTATTTGATGCTGTAATGCAAGAGCAAAATATTACTCGTGCAGCACATAACCTAGGCATGTCTCAGCCGGCGGTAAGTAACGCCGTGGCACGCTTAAAAGTGATGTTTAACGACGAGCTATTCATGCGCCAAGGCCGTGGTATTCAGCCTACGCAACGAGCACGTCAACTGTTTGGCCCTATTCGCCAAGCACTACAGCTGATTCGTAATGAACTTCCTAGCTCTGTATTCCAACCAGAATCTTCGACTCGCTTATTCAAGCTTGCGATTTGCAGCCCTTGCGACATGCGTTTTGCTCCGAAGATCATGGCAAAAGTGAATCAACAAGCACCAAACGTTCAGCTTCACCTAGATGCAGAATTTGACCGTTTGTTGTCTGAGCGTATGCGCTACCAAGAAATTGATTTCGTGATCGACTACGCTCGTTTTGATGAGCAAGGTTTCTCAAGTACTGAAATCTTCAAAGATGAATTAGTGGTTATCGCATCAAAAACACACCCACGCATTCAAGGTGGTGTGACGGCTGAGCAACTGCTTAACGAAAAGCATGCGAAGTTATCGAAAGTGCATGGCCAACGTAGTTTCTCAGAGCAAGCGTACCGTGAACTGGATTGCCAAGCGGCGTATGAAGGTTCTAGTTTAAGCAACCTACTATACGTGGTGGGTCAATCTGAGCTTGTGACTATTGCACCACGTTGGATGGCGGAAAATGCGGTAAACAGCGATCAACTGCAAATTCTTGATTTCCCATTTGCGAACAAAGAAATCAGCGGCTTCTTAAGCTGGCATGAATCAAGTGAAAAAGATAAAGGCCACATTTGGCTACGCGATCAACTGATGATCACTTGTGGTGAAGTCGTTGCCGCAAAATAAGATGACGTTTGGTCTTCTCGATTAGACCATATTGGTAATCATCAATTTTTACAATTCATTGGTCCCCGAGCGATTTTTGTCTCTCGGGGCTTTTTGTTTTCGTAATCAACAATCGAAACAGTAAGTTAAATAGAGTAATCATTCAGCAATTTGAGGTACGTTCGCGACGTATAAGTGATAGTTGTCTCTTATTAGTGATAAGTTTGATACTGGTCAGTTGCGTTTTAGCAAGCCGTGAGTACACTTGTTCGCTCAATTAGCTTACGCCTGTAAGCCAAAAGGTAAGTAAAAGAATGGCCAAGTTAGATTTTCATATCGTTAAACGTATTCGTGAACAAATTGCGAACGGTGGTACACGCGTTGCACTCAAGCATAAAGTGGGTGAGGAGTGGCAAGGTATTACGTGGACGCAATTTGGTCAGCAAGTTGATGCTTTATCACTTGCACTTTTGGCTCAGGGATTAGGAGTCCAAGATAAGATCGGCATTTTCTCGAACAACATGCCGCAATGGACGATCGCTGATATCGCAGCACTGCAATTACGCAGCGTGACAGTACCTATTTACCCAACCAATACTGCCGCCCAGTCGGCGTACATCATTAACAATGCAGACGTCAAAGTTCTGTTTGTTGGTGAACAGCCTCAATTTGATGCAGCAGTGAGCATTTTCGACCAGTGCGAACAGTTAGAGCTCATTGTTGCGATGTCTGATGATATAGAACTTGGCGATCATGATTTCGTTATCTCTTGGCAAGCATTTGTTGCCAAAGGCGACGCTACATATCAAGTTGAATTGGACGCGCGTTTAGATCAGGCAAAAGAAGATGATCTACTCACGCTGATCTACACCTCGGGTACAACAGGCCAGCCAAAAGGCGTTATGTTGGACTACGCAAACATTGCGGCGCAATTGGAAGGGCACGATCAGCGCTTGAGCCTTTCTCAAAGTGACGTGTCATTATGTTTCCTTCCGTTGTCACACGTATTTGAGCGCGCTTGGACCTTTTATGTATTGTACAAAGGGGCGACCAACTGCTATTTGCAAGACACCATGCAAGTACGTGATGCACTGAGCCAGGTGCGACCTACCGTGATGTGTGCCGTACCGCGTTTCTATGAGAAGATCTTCTCTGCGATTCATGAGAAAGTGTCTCGCGCGCCGATTCATCGTAAGATCATGTTTACTTGGGCAGTCAACATGGGCGCAAAAATGGCCGCTTGTCATCAAGAAAAACGTCAGCCATCGCTCTTGCTGCGTAAGTCATACGCTTTGGCGGATAAGTTGGTTCTGAGCAAACTGCGTGCGCTACTTGGCGGGCAAATCAACTTTATGCCTTGTGGTGGTGCAAAGCTGGATGAAACCATCGGTCGATTCTTCCATGCGATTGGTATCAACGTTAAGTTGGGCTACGGCATGACTGAAACCACGGCGACAGTATCGTGTTGGGATGATAAATGTTTTAACCCCGACTCTATTGGTATGTCGATGCCTGGCGCACAGGTTAAGATTGGCGAAAACAACGAGATTCTGGTTCGTGGTCCAATGGTGATGCGTGGCTATTACAAAATGCCAGAAGAGACGGAAAAGACCTTTGATGAGCACGGTTTCCTAAAAACGGGCGACGCTGGTTACATTGATGAAAATGGCAACTTGTTCATCACCGATCGTATCAAAGAGTTGATGAAAACTTCAGGTGGTAAATACATCGCTCCACAAATGATTGAAGGTGCGATTGGTAAAGACCACTTCATCGAGCAAATCGCAGTCATTGCGGATACTCGTAAGTTTGTTTCTGCGCTTATCGTGCCTTGTTATGACTCGCTAGAAGAGTACGCGAAAGAGCTGAATATCAAATATCACGATCGCGTTGAGTTGATTAAGCACCACCAGGTGGTCGAAATGATTGAGAAGCGGGTGAACGATCTTCAAAAAGAGTTGGCAAAGTTTGAACAAGTGAAGAAGTTTAAACTGTTACCAAGAGCTTTCTCTATGGATGATGGTGAGTTAACGCCAACTCAAAAACTTCGTCGTAAAGTCATCAATGACAAATACCAAGATGAA
>NZ_JADDYG010000842.1:155487-156035 GCF_015163535.1 Vibrio sp. OPT46
CTATGACTCGCTAGAAGAGTACGCGAAAGAGCTGAATATCAAATATCACGATCGCGTTGAGTTGATTAAGCACCACCAGGTGGTCGAAATGCTTGAGAAGCGTGTGAACGATCTTCAAAAAGAGTTGGCAAAGTTTGAACAAGTGAAGAAGTTTAAATTGTTACCAAGAGCTTTCTCTATGGATGATGGTGAGTTAACGCCAACTCAAAAACTTCGTCGTAAAGTCATCAATGACAAATACCAAGATGAAATTGAAGAAATGTATAAGGAAAAGTCGGATAAAAAGTAACTTAAGCTGACTTAGATTTTATATTGATGAAAAAATCCCCAGTGATGTGATCGCGCATTGCTGGGGATTTTTGTTTGTATTGATTTTTTCTGTTCTGCTCGTCAAATAACGCTATTTCGCACCCTGTAGCTAAAAGCTTATGAAATAATGTTCTTTTTTTAAGCGTTAATTTTTTAGGTTGTACTGTGAAATAGGAGATGTGTGGCTGCTATTCCTACTAACATTCTAATTACTAGTATCTTGTTTAAAAAGTAGACCA
>NZ_JADDYG010000842.1:156045-159923 GCF_015163535.1 Vibrio sp. OPT46
CATTGATTTTTTCTGCTTTGCTCGTCAAATAACGCTATTTCGCACCCTATAGCTAAAACCTTATGAAATAATGTTCTTTTTTTGAGCGTTAATTTTTTAGGTTGTACTGTGAAATAGGAGATGTGTGGCTGCTATTCCTACTAACATTCTAATTACTAGTATCTTGTTTAAAAAGTAGACCAATCTCTCATTAGACCCTTTGATAATAAAACGTTACATTTGTTGGGTAACCTTGCGGGATGTTATGACGAACGCAAGACATAGCCGAAAACGTGGAAGTATTTCGATTAGGCTACGAATAAGACCTAGACTATGTAAAACCAGACCAATCCGTTGACCTTACGGTGAGGAAACTGGCTAAGGAGAGCAATTATGACAGCAATGTTGTCAGGCGCAGAGATGGTGGTTCAATCTCTGATAGAAGAGCACGTAGAGCAGATCTTTGGCTACCCTGGTGGGTCTGTTTTGGATATCTACGATGCACTGCATGCCAAAACCGATCAAATCAAACACGTACTTGTAAGGCATGAGCAAGCCGCCACTCATATGGCAGATGGTTACGCTCGAGCTACCGGTAAACCGGGTGTCGTACTTGTGTGCTCGGGGCCGGGCGCGACCAATACCATTACGGGTATTGCAACAGCGTATATGGACTCTATCCCAATGATCGTTATCTCGGGTAACGTACCGAATAGCCTAATTGGTAATGATGCTTTCCAAGAGTGTGACATCGTCGGTGTCTCCCGCCCAGTGGTCAAACACAGCTTTTTAGTAAAAAAAGCGGAAGATATTCCTGAAACAATCAAAAAAGCGTTTTATATCGCGACTACAGGTCGACCTGGTCCAGTTGTGATTGATTTGCCAAAAGATGTGATGAACCCGCAAATCAAACTGCCTTATCAATATCCAGAAACGCTTTCAATGCGCTCTTACAAGCCGACAACGTCGGGCCATAAAGGCCAGATTAAAAAAGCGCTTAAATCGCTATTAGAAGCGAAAAAACCAGTGCTTTATATCGGTGGTGGTGCGGTGATTTCTGGCGCCCATGAACATATTTTAGAGCTTTCCGACAAACTGAACCTACCAGTAGTGAGTACTTTGATGGGCTTGGGGGCATACCCGGGTACACATAAAAACTCACTGGGCATGTTGGGTATGCACGGCACTTACGAAGCTAATATGGCAATGCATGAAGCGGATCTTATTTTTGGTATCGGTGTGCGTTTTGATGACCGTACAACCAACAACCTTGAAAAGTACTGCCCAAACGCAAAAGTGATGCATATTGACATCGATCCGTCATCGATCTCGAAAAACGTGAAAGTGGATTTGCCGATCGTAGGTTCTGCGGAAAAAGTGCTGACAACCATGCTCGGGCTGCTTGCAGAGCAAGGTAGTGGAAATGATCAAGATGCTATCACTGCATGGTGGGATGACATTCAAGTATGGCGTGACCGCAACTGCTTGTCTTATGAAACCTCTCCAGAACGAATCAAGCCACAGCAAGTAATTGAAACGCTGCACAAGCTAACTAATGGTGACGCATATGTGGCGTCTGATGTGGGCCAGCATCAGATGTTTGCGGCGCTGTACTACCCATTCAATAAGCCGCGCCGTTGGATAAACTCTGGTGGTCTTGGCACCATGGGATTTGGTCTTCCGGCTGGCATGGGCGTGAAGTTTGCCATGCCACAAGAAGAGGTCGTGGTTGTGACTGGTGACGGCAGTATTCAGATGAATATTCAAGAATTGTCGACAGCCATGCAATACGACATTCCAGTGAAGATCATCAACCTGAACAACCGATTCTTAGGCATGGTAAAACAGTGGCAAGACATTATTTATCAAGGCCGTCACTCTAATTCTTACATGAGTTCTGTTCCTGACTTTGCAGCGATTGCAGAAGCTTATGGTCACGTCGGTATTCGTATCGAAACGCCTGATCAGCTCGAAGAAGGGCTACAAAAAGCGTTGGATATGAAAGATCGTCTGGTGTTTGTGGACATCAACGTAGACGAAACCGAACACGTATACCCGATGCAAATCAAAGGTGAGGGTATGGATAAAATGTGGCTAAGCAAAACGGAGAGAACTTAATATGAGACACATTATTTCATTGCTATTGGAAAACCAACCAGGTGCGTTGTCTCGTGTTGTTGGTTTGTTCTCTCAACGTGGTTACAACATTGAATCTTTGACGGTGTCACCGACTGATGATGAAACCCTGTCGCGAATGAACATTACCACGACATCTGATGAGATGCAGTTGGAACAAATTCAGAAGCAGTTACACAAATTGATCGATGTGCTGAAAGTGCAAGAAGTCACCGAGTATGAGCACATTGAGCGTGAACTGATGATGGTGAAAGTGAAAGCCAGTGGTTTTGCGCGAGCAGAAGTGAAGCGGACGGCAGACATCTTTCGTGGCCAGATCGTGGATGTCACGGCTTCCCAATACACCGTACAACTTGCGGGTACGAGTGAAAAGCTAGATGCCTTCATTCAAGCGATATCCGAAGTGACCGAAGTTGTCGAAGTTGCTCGTAGTGGTGTCGTTGGCATTGCGCGAGGAGAGCGAGCCCTCAAACCTTAACTCTCTGATTGCATATAGAAAAGCCACTTAATCTAAGTGGCTTTTTTGTTTAGAAAATAACAATTAATGATATAATTGTCGTTTTAGTAAGCATGATAGGCATTAGACGTGTGAAAGTACCTAAGCGAGTCGGCACCTTATTGGCGACAGCACTATTTTTTAGTGCACTCACTGCCGCTTACTACTATCAGAAATATCTGACGTTGTTAGAAAACAATGTTGAGAACACCGCTCAAGAAGCGTTACATCAATTGGCCTATACTGGCCGTGAATACAGCAATATTCAGGATCAAATCGAAACGATCAGTGACCTACTTGGTCACAGCCAAAGTCTGTATGAATATTTGCGCCAACCTAACCGGGTGAACCGTTCCATCTTAGAAGACATGTGGATCTCGGTCGCAATCAATCAAAAGTTGTATAAGCAAATTCGCTTTCTTGATGTTTCTGGTCGAGAAAAAGTGAGGATTAATTATGAGATTGAAACAGGCGCTGCGTTGCCCGCGATCAAATTGCAAAATAAGTCAGAGCGAGATTACTTTCAATTCGCTAAGAACTTAGACGATGGCGAAATCGCTTCGTGGGGGATAGGTTTAGAACGAGAGTATGGCGAGTTAGTCTATCCCTATAGCCCGTCACTGCGCATTTTGATGCCTATTTCGCTTAACGGAAAGCGCGAAGGGTATCTCGTCCTTAATGTTGATATTGACTATTTATCTTCTCGACTCAACTATTCGTCAGTGCTTGATTTCCATATTGAGCTGATTAAAAGTGACGGTTTTTACATTGATAGCCCTAAATCAGCTCGTTTATATGGCCATATAATTCCCGCTCGCTCTCAATTTAATTTTGGCCGGATGTACCCAAACATTTGGCGTAGTTTAAATTCAAAAGATTCGGGCTATGCTTACAATGGTTCGAATTTGGTCGCGTATCGCACCATCCAGTTTGTTTCTAGCGAACCTCTTCATCTGGTTATTGATCTTACCAATGAGCAGTTATTATCCCGAGCTCAGAGGGACATTGATGACTTAATCCAAGAAGCATTTTTTGTTCTAAGTTTGGTGCTCGGCTTCACTTTGCCGACGGCAGCCCTTGCTCTGCATTATCGGCGTCATAGTATGGAATCGAAGTTGGCTCGAGCTGCTCTTGATGGTATGACTGCGGTGATGATCTCGGATGCTTCGCATAGAATCATCATGGTTAATCAAGAGTTTGAAAACATGATGGGTTACTCAACCAAGCATGCCCAAGGTTGGAGTGCACATCATTTAATTCTCTTACC
>NZ_JADDYG010000842.1:159933-163328 GCF_015163535.1 Vibrio sp. OPT46
ACATAGAATCATCATGGTTAATCAAGAGTTTGAAAACATGATGGGTTACTCAACCAAGCATGCCCAAGGTTGGAGTGCACATCATTTAATTCTCTTACCTGAAGATCTCGAAGCAAACCTGAGTATCTGGAAAACACTGAAGAGTGAACACGTATGGGAAGGGGAGATTCGTTGTCGAACTAAGTTTAATCAAGTCTTTACCGCAATAATGCGTATTCAGGCGAATTTAACCAAATCAGGTAAAGTGAGTTATTACATTACGTCGCTGGTGGATATCTCTGGGCAAAAAGAGTTAGAAGAAAAATTACGAAACCTAAGCGAAAAAGATGGCTTGACGGGGTTGTGGAACCGCCGAAAATTTGAAGAGCAATTGGCGCAATATGCGGGGATTATTGAACGCTATCCTGATAGCCCTCCTGCTTGTTTGGCGTTGTTTGATATTGACCATTTTAAGCGTATTAATGACGAGCTAGGCCACGACGAAGGAGACAAGGTGATTTGTAGTGTCGCAGAAACCCTCCTAGAAGAAGTCCGCAGCACAGACTTTGTATCTCGTGTCGGTGGTGAGGAATTTGCAGTGATCATGCCGCATACAACACTAGAAGAGGCTGAAATTGTATTGAACAGGCTACGTGTCGCGGTTCAAATGCGTAGTGATAGAGGCATTACTGTCAGTGCTGGGTATAGTGATTTAACCTCTGATCGTACAAGAACGTATAAATGTGCTGATATTGCTTTGTATGAGTCAAAAAGTGCAGGGCGTAACTGCGTATCGCTGTGTCATAGTTATGATGATATTGCTTAGTGCTTTTACAAAAACGAAAAAACGGGGATAGACCCCCGCTTTTTAGTCTCAGCGTTATTCGCTAGCCAGTATGCGACATTGGTTGTCGATGGCGGCTTCGATACACTGTATTGACTGTCTCAAATAACGCTCTAGATAACCTAAAGCATCCTGACTCTTTTTGTCTAGCGATGCCTTCATCAGCATTTCTTGCTCATCGAGATTACAGTGCCCAGGGCTCCCTGTGCCTAAAATCTGCATCGCGAAGTATTGGTAGCGTTTAATTTGCGTGAGTAGATCGCGGAAAAACCCAAACATATTGACAGAGCCAGCACCTTCAAACAGCGCAGTAAGAAACTGATTTTGGCGCTCTTCCCATTCCCTCCAGCAAAAGCTTTCGCCAGGTTTTACTCGGGATAACTTGTGATAAGCAGTTAGTACATCCAGTTCCCATTTTTCATCGCCAATCGTAATTGCCTTACTGAGTAAGCATGCGGAGACCATTTGCAGGCTTTCGTACAAGTCATGTAACTCATCTTTACATACAGGTGCAACCCAGCAGCCTTTTTGCGGCTCGAGTTTGACGTATTTGCTCCAAGATAATTGCACCAATGCTTCTCGAATGGGTGACGCTCCTACGTTGTACTTCTCTTTGAGTTCGGCAACCACGAGTTTTTGACCTGGTTTAAGCTCGCCATCGAGAATATCCTGACGGATCATTCTTAATACTTTGTCGGTAAGAGTGGGACTAGACACATACACCTCATAGAAACTTTAATCGTGACGATAAAATTAAACAGTACGAAATTCTGATAGAGGTAAATAATACAATTAGCCTATTATGAGAGCAAGAAGGCCATATAAAAAAGGAGGGCATAAGCCCTCCTTCTCAAGAAACTGAAGTGTTAAAAATTCAGTCTTATAGTACGTGTACAGAAGCTGTGTTCGTAGTACCTGAAGCAACTAGAGCGCCAGAAACCATAACAACGATATCGCCCTTGTTACCTAGACCTGATTCTAGAGCAAGTTCTTTACCCGCTACGTAGAATGCGTCAGTGCTTTCGATTGAATCAACAACTACAGGAGTAACACCTTTAGTTAGAACTAGCTGTGCAGCAGTTTTCTTGTTAGTTGTTAGCGCTAGAATGTTTGCAGTTGGGAAGTACTTACGTACTGAACGTGCAGACTTACCGCCTTCAGTTGCAACAACGATAAGTGGAGCAGCTAGTTTCTCAGCTGTGTCTACTGCACCTTTACATACTGCTTCAGTGATGCGTAGGCGTGGGCTGTCTAGACGAGAACCTAGTTCAGCTTTTAGCGCTGAGTCAGTACGGTTCGCGATTTGAGCCATGATAGTTACCGCTTCAACAGGGTATTTACCTTTCGCCGTTTCACCAGAAAGCATTACTGCGTCAGTACCGTCCATTACCGCGTTAGCAACGTCGCCTGCTTCCGCACGAGTAGGACGTGGGTTGTTGATCATAGAATCAAGCATTTGAGTTGCTGTGATAACCATCTTACGTGCACGGTTACACTTCTCGATCATCATTTTCTGAGCGAAGATTACTTCTTCAGCTGGGATTTCAACACCTAGGTCACCACGTGCAACCATGATGCCGTCAGAAAGATCTAGGATCTCGTCGAAGTTATCAACACCTTCTTGGTTTTCGATCTTAGAGATGATGTGGATGTTCTCGCCGCCGTTTGCAGCAAGTACTTCACGGATTTCTTGAACGTCAGACGCTTTACGGATGAAAGAAGCTGCTACGAAGTCAACGCCTTGCTCACAACCAAACTTAAGGTCGTTCTTATCTTTTTCAGATAGTGCAGGTAGGTTTACAGAAACGCCAGGAAGGTTAACACCTTTGTTTTCGCCTAGTGCACCGTTGTTAAGAACTTTACATTTAACTTCAGTTTCAGTCTTAGAGATAACTTCCATCTCGATTAGACCGTCGTCTACTAGGATAGTGTTACCTACGTTTAGGTCGGCTGCGAAACCAGCGTAAGTTACTGCAACTTTATCTTTGTTACCTACAACTGAAGTGTCAGTTGTGAAAGTGAATTCTTGACCTGCTACTAGATCAACATCGTTACCGCCTTCTAGCTTGATAGTGCGGATTTCTGGACCTTTAGTATCTAGAAGAATTGCTAGTGGTTTGCCAGTAGCTTCCATTACTTTACGGAAGTTCGCGATACGAGTGCCGTGTTCTTCGTAGTCACCGTGAGAGAAGTTAAGGCGCATTACGTTCATGCCTGCGTTAACTAGTTCAGTTAGCTTCTCTACAGATTCTGTTTTAGGGCCAATCGTACATACGATTTTGGTCTTTTTCATGGAAGATACTCTCCGGTAAGTATAGTTACAATTTGAAAGTCGGTTATTTACTCTGAAGTCAGGACGTTTTTGATGACATTTAGTACCTGTCACCCACCGATTTTTCGTCTCATTATTAGAACTTCAGATTCTGAAAGTCTTTCACCAAGTTTAGTCATTTTATGACTAAAAGATCGGCGACTTTGGTTACCTTTTTGTGACTAATCCCACTTTATATGCAGAAAGTTGCAAAAAAATAGCCTTCAATTCTGTAATTTTTTTTCTTTTCGGTGGCGAATT
>NZ_JADDYG010000842.1:163338-168368 GCF_015163535.1 Vibrio sp. OPT46
TCCACCGATTTTTCGTCTCATTATTAGAACTTCAGATTCTGAAAGTCTTTCACCAAGTTTAGTCATTTTATGACTAAAAGATCGGCGATTTTGGTTACCTTTTTGTGACTAATCCCACTTTATATGCAGAAAGTTGCAAAAAAATAGCCTTCAATTCTGTAATTTTTTTTCTTTTCGGTGGCGAATTCTACCACTGAATGAATCCAATATCACTGTTTAAGAATTGTCTTAGGACAAGGTTTTATCGAGAAATATTAATTTTTTGGATCGAAATAAATGGACTTAAAAGTTTCGGTTTGACTATAATAAGTTTCACATCGAAACTTAAAATCAAAACTTAAATGTCGAAACGAAATACTCAATTAAGAAGACACGCCATTTCTAACTTGGTTTCTGAACTAGGAGAAGTCAGCGTTGATGAACTTGCTCAGAAATTCGAAACCTCAGAGGTCACGATTAGAAAGGATTTAGCTTCTTTAGAGAAAAACGGCCAACTTCTACGCCGCTATGGCGGTGCGATTGCTATCCCAAAGGAAGTCATTCACGAAGAATTGGGCGCTAATGTTTCGACTCGAAAGTTAAGCTTAGCAAAAGCAGCAGCATCATTGATTCGCGATCATAATCGCATCGTGATCGACAGTGGCAGCACGACTGCCGCGCTGATTCAACAGTTGAATGACAAACGTGGCTTAGTGGTCATGACCAACTCGTTGCATGTTGCTAACGCCCTAAATGAATTAGAGAGCGAACCGACACTGCTGATGACTGGCGGTACTTGGGATACGCACTCAGAGTCCTTTCAAGGCAAAGTAGCCGAATCTGTATTACGAGCTTACGACTTTGACCAACTATTCATCGGTGCGGATGGCATCGATCTCGAGCGTGGAACCACGACATTTAATGAGTTGGTTGGCTTAAGTAAGGTAATGGCAGAAGCGTCACGTGAAGTGATCGTAATGATAGAGTCCGAAAAAATCGGCCGTAAGATCCCAAACTTAGAGCTCGCTTGGCATCAAGTTGATGTGTTGGTGACCGATGCAGATATCCAAGCAGAGCATAAAGTACAGATTGAACAACATGGCGTGAAAGTCATTTGCGCCTAATGATGTAATCAGTTTCATATTTCACTTCCCTCTGGATAAAGGCCTTTGCTTGCTGCCTCTATTTGAAATCATGGCTAGGGAAGAACAAAACTACAAACGGAGATAAACACATGTGTGGAATCGTAGGTGCAGTAGCACAACGAGATGTTGCAGAAATTTTGGTTGAAGGTCTACGCCGCTTAGAGTACCGCGGTTACGACTCTGCTGGCGTTGCGGTTGTTGATGGCGAATCAAACCTAACGCGCGTTCGTCGCTTGGGTAAAGTACAAGAATTGGCTGATGCAGTAGAAGAAGCAAAAGTGATCGGCGGAACTGGCATTGCGCACACTCGTTGGGCGACGCACGGTGAACCTTCTGAAATCAATGCTCACCCACACATGTCTGGTGATATCGCAGTTGTCCATAACGGCATCATCGAAAACCATGAAGAGCTGCGTGAGCTGCTTCAATCTCGTGGCTACGTGTTTGAATCGCAAACGGATACAGAAGTTATCGCACACATGGTTGAGTGGGAACTTCGTACTTCAGAAACGCTATTAGAAGCGGTACAAAAAACAGCAAAACAACTTGAAGGCGCATACGGCACGGTAGCGTTGGATCGCAAAGATCCTTCACGCATCGTAGTAGCGCGTTCAGGCAGCCCGATCGTGATCGGTTTTGGTGTAGGTGAAAACTTCCTAGCGTCTGACCAACTTGCATTACTTAACGTTACGCGCCGTTTCATGTACCTAGAAGAAGGGGACGTAGCAGAAATTACTCGCCGTGAAGTCACTGTGTTTGATGCAACGGGTGAGCCAGTTGAGCGTGAAATTGTTGAATCTAACGCAGAGCATGATGCAGGTGATAAAGGCCAATACCGTCACTTCATGCAAAAAGAAATCTATGAGCAACCTAAAGCGTTGATCAACACAATGGAAGGTCGTATCACGGCAGACTCTGTTGTGACAGACGCGATCGGTGTGCACGCGGCAGACATTCTAAGCAAAGTAGAACACGTACAAATCGTCGCGTGTGGTACGTCTTACAACGCAGGTATGACAGCGCGTTACTGGTTTGAAGACATTGCTGGCGTTAGCTGTGATGTAGAAATCGCGTCTGAGTTCCGTTACCGCAAGTTTGTGACTCGTCCAAACAGCCTTCTTATTACGTTGTCTCAGTCTGGTGAAACTGCAGATACGTTAGCAGCACTTCGTCTTGCGAAAGAGAAAGGTTATATGGCGGCGATGACCATTTGTAACGTAGCAGGCTCTTCTCTGGTTCGTGAATCAGATTTTGCATTCATGACTCGCGCTGGCGTCGAAATCGGCGTGGCTTCAACCAAAGCGTTCACGACTCAGCTTTCTGCACTACTTATGCTGGTAACAGCACTAGGTAAAGAGCAAGGCCGCATCAGCAAAGAGAAAGAAAAAGAGATTGTTGAAGCGCTGCATGCACTTCCTAAGCAAATCAACGCGGCACTTTCTTTCGAGAAAGAAATTGAAGCACTAGCAACGGATTTTGCAGACAAGCACCACACATTGTTCCTAGGCCGTGGCGAGTTCTACCCAATCGCGATGGAAGCGTCTCTAAAACTGAAAGAGATCTCTTACATCCACGCAGAAGCGTACGCGGCGGGTGAACTAAAACACGGTCCTCTTGCGCTGATTGATGCTGACATGCCTGTTGTTGTGGTTGCACCAAGCAACGACCTACTTGAAAAGCTAAAATCAAACGTTGAGGAAGTACGTGCGCGTGGCGGTCTTCTGTATGTATTCGCAGATGCAGACGCAGGCTTCGAAGGCGATGAAACAATGAAGATCATCACGATGCCTCACGTTAGTGAAATCACGGCGGCGATCTACTACACCATCCCAATGCAATTGCTGTCTTACTACGTAGCACTGATCAAAGGTACGGACGTAGACCAACCACGTAACCTGGCGAAAGCGGTAACGGTTGAGTAATTACGCTTAACAGCAAAAATCCAAGCGGCACATGCGAGAGTATGTGCCGCTTTTTTATTTAAGCCCACTTTAAGGGGGTGAGTTATTGACCCAACTGGTGAGCGGTTAGAATTGCAGAGTAGACATTTTCTGCCGTCACTGGGAATGGCATATTGTGGATGGTTTCTCCCTCGGCCGTTGAGGCTTCGGCGACCTCGCGCAACTTAGCGTGGTTAAGCTCTTTAACGCCCATATCAAATAAGTTGGTTGGTAGACCTACAGAGCGGCAGAATGCAAGAACCGTATTAATCTCTTCCATCGCTGCGTTTTCTAGTACCAGCTGAACTAGTGTGCCGAACGCGACTTTCTCACCATGATAGAGATGATGACACTCTTCAAGCTTAGTTAGGCCGTTATGAATAGCGTGAGCACCCGCTAGACCACTGCTTTCAAAACCGATACCGCTTAGGTATGTATTGGCTTCAATAATGTTTTCTACCGCTTTGGTGCTCACACCATTTTCTACCGCAGCTTTTGCTTTTACACCATCTTCAAGCAAGGTTTCATAGCAAAGTTTCGCAAGCGCTTGTGCTGAACGCGTCGCTAACCCACCAGCCATTGTTGCCTTACCAGAAGTCATGTTGGCACGAGCTTCAAAGTAGGTGGAAAGCGCGTCGCCCATCCCCGATACAAGTAAGCGAACAGGGGCTTTGGCGATGACTGACGTATCCATGATGACCATGTCTGGGTTTTTAGGGATCATCAAATATTCTGCAAATTCACCTTCAGGTGTGTATATCACCGCAAGCGCTGAGGTTGGTGCATCTGTCGAGGCAATGGTAGGAACCACCACGACAGGAATTTTGGTGTAAAACGCAACAGCCTTTGCTGTATCTAACGTTTTACCACCACCAATACCGACAATAACATCGTGTTTTTGAGTGGCACAAATGTCCGTGATGCGTTCAATCTCAACGCGCGAACATTCGCCACCAAAAATGTTCATAGTGAGTGGAAGCTTTTCGTCAGCAAAACTTTGTTTGACGTCATCACCAACCAGGTTAGTCACGAACTCATCGGCAATTACTAACGGACGTTCACCCAATGTTTTCACATAGTGAGCGATAGATGTAAGTACTTGTTCACCTTGGACGTATTTGCTCGGGCTGATAATAATTTTGTCCATAATTCAAACCTTTAACCTTTTTTATGTGTGTTTTGGACTGCAATGAATATCCATTGTAGGGATAAGGTTTATATTAGGTTTGGTGTGGTAAGTGGTGAAGGATATCTCTGGTTTTGTTCCATGCTTTTATGACCTCTGTGTCAAACCGACTGCCAGAAGTAATAAGAATCAGCATGCTTTATGGCGACGATCACTATTCAGGAAAATTTGTCGTTTTTCGTTTCATATTGAAACAATAATGCCGAAGTTTTTGTTTCAATATGAAACGGATTGATTTTTGTTGAGCACGCATTTTCTCTGTTTAAGATGAATTCATACCCTACATAAAAATATAAATGGAATGAGATAGAACGATGAAAAAGTTAATTAACCAAGTTGATGATGTTGTATTGCAGCAAATGGAAGGTCTGGCTTTATCTCGCCCAGAGCTAAAAGCGAACTACGAACCTCGTTACATGTGGCACGAGGAAACACCGGGGCAAGTGGCACTGGTTTCTGGTGGTGGCTGTGGTCATGAACCTTTGCACGCAGGTTTTATTGGTAAAGGCATGCTGACAGGCGCCTGCCCTGGAGAGGTATTTACTTCACCAACGCCAGATCAAATGTACGAATGTGGCAACCAAGTGAATACTGGTGAAGGCGTGCTATTTATCATTAAAAACTACACCGGAGACGTGTTGAACTTTGAAACGGCTGTGGAGCTGCTTCATACCGATGGCATCAAAGTTGGGTCGGTGTTGGTGGATGACGATGTTGCAGTCAAAGACAGCCTGTATACTGCTGGTCGCCGTGGCGTAGCTGGAACGGTATTGGTTGAAA
>NZ_JADDYG010000842.1:168430-174742 GCF_015163535.1 Vibrio sp. OPT46
AGTTAGTTGGGGCTGCCGCGAGCAAAGGTTATTCGTTGGAGCAATGTGAAGCACTGGCTCGTCGCGTTAATAATCACTGTCGTTCATTTGGCGTGGCGCTTAATGCTTGTGTTGTACCCGCAGCAGGTAAACCATCTTTTGTTCTGGAAGATGATGAAGTGGAGTTTGGTGTTGGTATCCATGGTGAACCAGGTATCAAGCGAGTGAAATACACCGATGTCGATACGTTAGTGGATGAAATGTTTGCTGAAGTTGCTGAAAACACACCTTATCAGCGCACATTGCGTATTTGGAATCGTGACGAAGGTGAATGGGATGAAGTGGAATCCAGCATTGAGCCTTTCGCCGCTGAACACGACTACATCGTGATGGTGAATGGTATGGGCGGTACGCCAACTTCAGAGCTTTACGGAGTGTACCGCCGTCTGGCTCATAACTGCGAGCAAGCAGGGTTCCGTATCGTGCGTAATATGGTTGGTAACTTCTGTACGTCACTCGATATGGAAGGCGTTTCGATTACGTTGCTGAAGGCAGATAAAGAGATGTTGGAGCTGTTCGATGCTCCTGTCGATACGGCCGCGATCAAGTGGTAAGAGGGGGGAGCAAACATGCAAATTGAAAAACAACATATCGTTCACTGGCTAGAGTTATGTGCAAAAACGTATCAAGAGAATCAAGATTTTCTGACCGACCTTGATCGTGATATTGGTGACGCAGACCATGGTCTCAATATGAACCGTGGCTTTAAAAAAGTTGCTGAAAAACTGCCGCAATTTGCGGACCAAAATATCGGCAGCATTCTCAAGAATACGGGCATGACCTTGCTTTCTAGTGTCGGTGGGGCAAGTGGCCCGCTGTATGGCACGCTGTTTATTCGCACGGCTGCCGCTGTCGGAACCCGAGAGCAACTAACGTTTGAAGAGTTGGTCGATGCACTAAAAAGCGGTGTGGATGGCGTGGTGTCTCGTGGTAAAGCGGAACTGGGTGATAAAACCATGTGTGATGTTTGGTTACCCGTTTTAGTTAGCGTGAAGGCGTCGTTAGAAAATGGCATGAGCGCCGATCACTTACTTAATGAAATGGTTGAGCTAGCAGAAACGAACGCGGTTGCCACGATTGAAATGTTGGCGAAAAAAGGGCGAGCAAGCTATTTAGGTGAACGCAGTATTGGTCACCAAGATCCCGGTGCAACCTCTTCTTTGTTAATGATTAAAGCACTACAGCAGGCAATAGCAGGTAATTAAGATGGTGGGAATTGTAGTTGTATCTCATAGTCGTCGACTTGCCGAAGGGGTGGCAGAACTTGCCACCCAAATGACGCAAGGCAAAGCCAAGCTTGCGATTGCTGCTGGGATTGATGATCCAGAGAACCCGATCGGAACCGATGCCATTGCCGTGATGGAAGCGATTGAGCAGGTACAAGATCAACAAGGGGTTGTTGTGTTGATGGATCTTGGCAGCGCGTTGCTTAGCACGGAAATGGCTCTGGACCTGATTGATGATCATGTGAGGGAAAATGTCACCCTTATCTCGGCACCTATTGTTGAAGGAACCATGGCGGCGTCGGTGGCTGCCGCCGCCGGACTGCCTTTATCGACGGTAGTCGAAGAGGCACAGAATGCGTTAAGCGTAAAACAAGAGCACCTTGGTGATCAGCCACTAACATCCGCTGAGATAGCGCCAGTATCAGAGAACTTTGAGCAAGAATGGACATTTGATTGGGTAGTGCAAAATCCGCATGGATTACATGCTCGTCCCGCTGCGGCCATTGTTGGTGCACTCGCGCCTTTTGACTGCCAATTATGGTTGAAAAAAGGCGAGCGCCGTGTGAACGCGAAAAGCTTAAACAGCATTGCGAAACTTGGCGTTCGTAGCCAAGAGACGATCACGCTGTGCGCACTCGGCTCTCAATCCAGTGAAGCAATCAAGGCATTTGAAGCCTTAGCTTATGAGCACTTCGGAGAAAAAGAGGCGGTTGAGCAAGGCATTATCGAACCTGAAGAAAGTTCAGATACTCTGCTCGATGGCATGGCCTCAAATCAGATTGAAGGTGCTGTTGTTGGTATTCGAGTCAATGACGGTATCGCTACTGCTCCTGCTGTCCTTTTTACTCATGAAATGCCAGCAGTGCCTGAACGTGATTTCCAAAGTGAACAAGATGAAATTGAACGGGTTAAGCGTGCGATAGGCGTGGTTGTTCAACATTTGCAGGAGCAAGCGAAGCAGCCGAAAGGGGAAATATTTGCTGCTCATAGCATGATGCTCAGTGACCCAGAATTATGGGCATCGGTCGAGTCGCGAATTCAAACGGGCATGATAGCCGAGCAAGCTTGGGTAGAATCACTGCAAACGTTGGCCGAAGAGTTTCGCCAGGCAGAAAGTCAGTACATGCGGGAACGCGAAGCAGATGTACATGATATCGCACGCCAAGTTATGGTCGAAATGACAGGCGTAACGCCTAATGCCATCGACATTCAGGAACCGAGTATTTTGTTGGCCCGCGACCTGATGCCTTCTGATGTGGCCGGGCTTGATAAATCGAAAGTGCTTGGTATCTGTTTGAGTGAGGGAGGGAAAACCTCTCACAGTGCGATTCTTGCTCGTGCGATGGGGATTCCTGCCATCGTTAAAGCTCAGGGCTGCCTTGATGCTGTGCGTGCTGGTCAAGTGGTGACTATTGATGGCTTCCGAGGGCATTTATGGTTCTCTCCTTCAGATGCCGTACAGCAGGAATTAGAAGCTCAGCAAATTGAGTGGCAAAGCATCCGACAACGTGCATTAGCGAGTGCTCAGCAAGCCGCAGTCACCTGTGATGGTGTCCATATTCCAGTACTCGCCAATATTGGTGGACCGAAAGATATTGATGATGCACTAACATCAGGAGCTGAGGGCGTTGGTCTATTTCGGACTGAGTTTCTATTTCAAAACAGTGATGAGTTGCCAACTGAGGAAGCGCAATACCAAGTGTATCGTGATATTGCCGCCGCACTTGGTGATAAGCCACTTACGATTCGTAGTCTAGATGTTGGCGGTGACAAGCCTTTAGCCGCTTATCCTATGCCAGCAGAAGATAATCCATTTTTAGGTTTGAGAGGGGTGCGGTTGTGTCTTCAACATGAGTCATTGTTTACCGCTCAACTTCGAGCCATTCTGAGAGCCTTTCACGAGCAACCGAATATTCAATTGATGATACCGATGGTGGCTCAGGTTGAAGAAGTGAGAAAAGTAAAAGTGCTGTTGGCGCATCAAGCAAACCAACTCGGCTTGGATGCGACTCATTTGCGCGTTGGTATTATGATTGAGGTGCCAGCCGCGGTGTTGAATGCTGATGCGTTAGCTCGAGAAGTCGACTTTTTCTCTATCGGCACCAATGATTTGACTCAATATGTTATGGCCGCCGATCGAGGTAACGCTGCTGTTGCTGAATTGGTGAACTACTTTGAACCATCGGTACTAAAAGCCATTGAGCTCACGTGTGCAGCAGGCGATCGCGCGGGCATACCGGTTAGTATGTGTGGTGAGATGGCTGGCGATCCAAATGCCACAGAAACATTGCTCCGCGTGGGGTTGCGAAAATTCAGCGCCAGTTCGAGCATGCTACCGGGACTAAAAGCGCAGATTCGTCAGTTGTCTGTCGATGTTTAATCGATACCTTATCGTTAGTACACCTGTACCGGCGTGCTTACGCCGGTTTTACTTTTGTTATAGGAACGCCAATTCACGACTTAATACAGCTTCATTTGCTCCTGCAGCCCAAACTTATTAATTTTTCTCCATAAGGTCGTGCGGCCAATTTGCAATGCTTTCGCCATATCACGCATTTTGCCATCACACTGATTCCAAGCCTGAACAATCGCTCTTCTCTCGGCTTCTTCTAACGTGATTACTGGCGTATTTTCTGCGGTATGGCGAGAATTCAGTTTAATGTCTTCAGGAATATCGTTCAGCTTGATTAAGTTGGAACTGCGGTTAAGCAAAATTCGCTCAGTTCGATTTCTTAATTCGGAGTTATTGCCTGACCAACGAAAATTCATCAACGCTTCCAGTGCGACTGGCTCTATCGAGATCGTCACATTGTGGCGGCGTTCGTAATGGCTGATAAGCTGCTGGACGAGAAATTCAATGTCTTCTTTACGCTTTCGTAGTGGTGGAATATGCAGCTCGTTCGAGGAGATTTCATAATAAAGTTGCCGACCAAATGAGCGCTGAGTGACATACTCGCTGATCTCTGAAGCGGTGCTGGTAATAAGTTGAAAATCTACGGGGATCAATCGCAAACTGTCGCTGCGGCTGACGAGCCCAGTTTTTAACAACTTAAGTAGCACGGCTTGTAAATCGGGCGACAGATATTCCACCTTTTCTAAAAAGAGCGTACCGCCATGGGCGAGCTCAAACTTTGAAGGCATGCCTTGCCCTTCGTCGTACCCCAGGGTTTCTTTGACCAGTTGCTCTGTATTGATGGAGCGGCAGTTGAGCGTAATGAATGGTCCTTCTTTGTAGGCGCTTTCGTTATGAATCGCCATGGCGAGAGTGGCTTTTCCTACGCCTTCTTCACCTGTAATTAGAATCGGTGATTTTGACTTTATGGCCCGTTTTGCCACGGTAATGACATGCTTCATTTTTCGTGAAATGACGGGCAAAGTGCTGAACGTATAGCGCGCACTGCCACCTATTTGTTGTTGAGCAAGTTCGCGAATTTTATCGATAGGGTGCAAGAACAATAAGTGTGTGCCGTCGTTGAGTGGACGCAAGGTGATGATCGCCTCAACAAACTCGCCACGAACCTCTACCGTTGTGAGTTTACGGTTTATGCTCGCACCTGACTCAATACTAGTAAGGACATTCGGTGGGAAGCGCAAAACAGAAAAGACTTCTTTATCCAAGACCTGACTGGCTTCAATGTTTAACAAACGCTCGGACTGGTGATTTACCATGGTGATGCGATTTTCTTCATCCCACGCTAGAAGGCCGTCATCCATGCACTCTAACGTTGCGTTATGCGCACAAGTGAGGCGGTTCATGTTTTCTTGTTCCGACTGAATGTGGATTTGCAAGCTGACTTCTTTCGCGCTCGACGCGATGATGACTAAGTCTTCTTTCTTATAGCTTTCCGCTTTTCTGAAAAGGCATGTTGTACCGCGTAATTTTCCAAATTGGTCAAAAACAGGCGCAGCTACAGAGGCATAAGAGTGCAAGTGGCGATTGAAATGTTCGGCAGCAAAAACTTCACACGGGATATGAGTATTGATACAGAGATTGACTGCATTTGTGCCTATCTTTCCTTCGGAGAGAAAACAGCCTTGTTTTATGCCGAGCGTTTGCATCTCTTGTCGCATAGAGTCGTGCCCGACGGTGGAGAGAATACAGCCGTTGCCATCGGTTACCATCAATAGCAGGTCTTCGTCCCCTAGCATGTCGTAAGTGTCTTCAAGTACGGTCGTGGCGCATTCGATGAGGTGCTCGTTGCGTTTCATCAGAGATGAGAAGGTAAATCCAGAGGCAATATGTGGCTTTGACCAGGTGTAAGGGCTGCATTGCTTTATGCAACGCTCCCACGACTCGAGGACGGGAGTGCGGGAAAATTCTGGAGATACCCAGTGGTGTTTCTGGAAAAACTCCCACTTAGTTTTAGTGTCTTCGATTGAAAGCATGCGATCCCGTTTCAATACTAGCGATAGATTGGTCTGATGTTACAGAGACATCGGAATATGGACTGTGATGGCTTTCACGCACGTTGTATAGAAGAATGTGCAAAAAGAGGGGCGAGTTGAGGAGGCTTCCTTGCCAGTTTTTCGATTAAAAAGGGCTGTCTTTGCCGAGCTCATTGCAAATCTCGACAATGGCAAGTGAGAGCCCTGACTTAATGATTTGTTGTTGACGTTGCAGTTGTAGCTGATAAAACTCAAGGTCGATGTCGTCATCTGGTTCGCTGACTTCCAGTTGCACCATGCCCATTTTCTTCACCAAGTGCAGTTTCTTAATTGGTTCTAGAATATTCGGGTCAGTGAATTCGTAATCTGAAGCGTCACTATTGAGTTGGTTTTTGAGTTTGATGATGTCTTCGATGTCGTGGTAAATGTCATCGGGGAGCACTCCCAAGCCAAACAATAACTTCAAACGAACAGACAGATCGCCCAGCGGTCCAGAGTCTTGTAGCAGCGGACCGACAACCGATTGAACAGCGAAGTTATCTTTACGAAAGATTCTTTGCACTAACCCGTCGATCGAATCGTTAAAAACGTCGACTGCTGCAATGAAAAAGCCTCGTACCGATGGTGCGCTGTTTAATCGCTCAATGATCTCGGTTTCGTT
>NZ_JADDYG010000842.1:174904-181914 GCF_015163535.1 Vibrio sp. OPT46
TGTATGTCGCTAGCGTCTTCTTCACACCCACTTCTTTTAATGAGTTTTGTAGCTCTACGGCTTGTGGGTCGGTGTCGTTAGTGTACTTCAACGCAGCGGCAATGCCTTTCAAAAGTGTTTTATTTTCAGTGCCATACTCAATTGTACCGAGTAAAGGCTTCACTAATCTATCGTTTGCACCCAATTTTCTAATTGGTTGACGACCTACGCGATCCACCTCATCCACTAAGTATGGGTTGGCAAAGCGTCCTAAAATCTTCTCGATGTAGGCGTTGTGCATGTCACGGTCGAAGCCGTAGCGTTTGATCAGCACTTCACCACTCTCTTGCATCGCCTGTTTTACTTCAGCGTGAATGCTTGGGTCTTCAATTGCTTCACGAATGGTGCGATGGCCTTTCAAGCAACCTAGGTAAGCGGTAATGCAGTGGCCTGTATTGAGAGTGAATAGCTTGCGTTCTACGAATGCCATTAGGTTGTTGGTTCTTTCCATGCCAGCTATGTCAGGGATTTCGCCCTTGAATTGCTGCTCATCCACAATCCATTCGCTAAAACTCTCTACAGTGACTTCTAGTGGGTCATCGTTCGCCGCTTCTGCTGGTGGTACGATGCGGTCCACTGCGGAGTCGACGAAGCCAACTAGCTCGTCTGCTTTCGCGTGTAATGATTCATCCAAATGTTTGTACACTTCACCTTTTAGGTGAGTCGTGCCACGAACCATGTTTTCGCACGCGATGATGTTCAATGGTTTATCGTTACCTGCTGCAAAGCGTTTAGCAATGCCGGTAGCGATGGTTTTTGCAATGATGTCCAGTACGTTAGGGCCAACCGCTGTTGTTACCAAGTCGGTTTTTACAATGCGGTCGATGACATCTTCACTGGCTGAGTTTACCGCGGTGACGTGAGTTACTGTGTCGATTTGGCACTCAGTACCGACCACTTTTACTTTGTATTCTTGCTTGTGACTCAGTTGGTCGACGAGTGGAGCGTCAACGTCTGCAAATGTGACCTCGACTTCTGCATCTGCTAAGAGTTTTCCGATGAAGCCACGACCAATGTTACCTGCGCCAAAATGAACTGCGTTTTTCATAATTCTTACCTACCAATGTCTAAAATGTTGACTTACGAAACTAGGGGGAGGCCAACCGCATAGGGGGTGACAGCTGACCTCATTTGCCTCAGGAGCAAATTAAAGGGGTAATTAAGCCGCTTGTTGACCGCCAAGGATGTTCAGAATCTCTTCCACATCGTTGGTGCTGGTTAGCTTCTCAATTGCCTCCGGCTCATCGAGCGCGTTCGTAATGGTGGTAATCACCTGGATGTGCTCATCGTTCTTAGCGGCAATGCCGATAACCAGTTTCGCTACATCATCGTCGTCTTCAGTAAATTGGATACCCGATGGGTATTGGCAGATTACAATGCCGGTTTTCTTCACGCGGTCTTTCGCTTCTACCGTGCCGTGAGGCACTGCGATAGATTCGCCTAGGTAAGTTGGAACCAATGCTTCACGCTCAAACATCGCGTCTACGTATTCTGGTTCTGCGTAGCCAAGTTCGACCAACTTGTTGCCCGCGAAGCGAATCGCTTCTTCTTTGTTGGCAGCTTTCAAACCTAGGTGAATGTTCTCACGCTGGATTTGGAACACCGACGTTTGCTGTGGCTCGAAGTTGTCGTCGTTTGCTGCCACGAGCGACACTTTTACCATTTGGTCGTCATTGGCTGCGGATTGGTTTTGTGCGGCTAGTAGTTTGGTGACTAGCTGGTTGTACATTTCGCTGTCTAGGAAGTTAGTCAATGAAATGTGGTGTGCGTTTGGAGCATGCTTACGTGCACGATCCGTTAAGTCTTTATGAGTAATCACGATATCTGCACTCTCTGGTAAGCTGTTAATGGCAAGGTTGGTTACGTGGATGTTCAGACCTGCGTCTTGAACCTTTTTGCGTAGCATGCTCGCGCCCATTGCACTCGAGCCCATGCCCGCATCACAAGCGACAATGATGCTTTGTACTGTCGCTAGGTCTACGTCACCTTTGCTTTGGCTGTTTACCACCGCATCGTTTTTAGATGCAGATTTCATGTCTTTCATTTGTGATGTTGCTTTCTCTAGTGCTGCTTCATCACCGTCTTCTTCTGTTGACGTTTGAGTCTTCATTAGCAGTGCTGCTACGGCGAATGACACGCCTGTTGCTGCTGCGATAGACGCTAGAACACCAACGATTGAGCCTTTCTGAGTCATCAACAAGATTGCAAAGATTGAACCTGGTGATGCTGGAGAAACGATACCTGCGTTAAAGATAGTTAGAACGAATACGCCAGTCATACCACCTGCGATAGCCGCAAGGATTAGGCGAGGGTTCATTAGGATGTATGGGAAGTAAATCTCGTGGATACCGCCGAAGAAGTGGATGATTGATGCACCACCTGCAGTTTGACGAGCCGTACCTTTACCAAACACCATGTAAGCTAGCAGGATACCTAGACCAGGACCAGGGTTTGCTTCGATTAGGAAGAAGATCGATTGACCTGTCTCAGACGCTTGTTGGATACCCAGTGGAGAGAAGATACCGTGGTTGATCGCGTTATTTAGGAACAGGATCTTCGCAGGTTCAACGAAGATTGAAGTCAGTGGTAGTAGGTGAGCAGAAACTAGGAAGTTAACGCCAGCCGCCAAGCCACCAGACAGAATTTTTACGAATGGACCGATAAAGATGAAGGCAAGGATCGCACATAGCATGCCGATGATGCCCGCAGAGAAGTTGTTAACCAACATCTCGAAGCCACTTTTTACTTTACCATCGATGTAGTTATCGAATTTCTTGATAGCCCAGCCGCCCATTGGGCCGACCATCATTGCCCCCATAAACATTGGGATGTCTGTGCCGACAATCACACCCATTGTTGTGATTGCACCGACTACCGCACCACGATCGCCGCCAACTAATTTACCACCGGTGTAACCGATAAGTAGTGGCAGCAAGTAGGTAATCATTGGGCCAACCATAGAGGCTAACGTTTCGTTTGGTAGCCATCCAGTTGGGATAAATAGAGCAGTGATAAAGCCCCACGCGATAAACGCGCCGATGTTTGGCATTACCATGTTTGACAGAAAACGACCAAAATTTTGTATCTTGATCTTGGCATCTGGTGATATCATAACAATTCCCCGTTCGATGTTCTGATGAATCTTGTTGTAGTAAACGGTTCGCCAAAACCGTTTGTTTGATTGCTTAGTACCCAATCAATTTACCACACATTTTCCAATTGGAACTGACAACGGGTTTTTCGTGATCTACGCCCGCATTTCTTGGGCTGAGAAACGGTTTTTAAGTGACCAAGTTCAACTTATTAACTTGTAACTTAATAACAAAAAGCCACTTTCAAATCTGTCAATAAAAATCTTAGTGATCAATTCGATCTTCTGACAAATTTAAAATAAAAATACTTTGTGACCTTGATCACTTTTGATTTCTTTTGAAATTCAAATTAAATACCAGTAACGATCAATATCACATTTTGTGCTGGTTTGGTCTGGATGTAAAATGTGATCTAAGTCGATTTTGGTGTTTTGTGAAAGTTTGCGACGGGATTGGCGTGTTCAATGTCATTGCGACTCTTCGATAGAATGTATTTATAAGAGTCTTTTCGGCGTACTTCACGAAGTGCTCTTATCTAATTGATAGAAAAGTAAAAGAGAGTCGCTACACTGCTTTTATTGACTCACAACTCCCTTCTTACTCACTGCGCTTACTTATGGTTGCTATTAGCATGGTAGGTGAGGTATTCATGAGTTTGTTCGCGTCCCATATACCTTGCCAACGTCTTTTCTTGAACATCGCGCAAATCCACCGTAATCAACCCATCTAGCGCGTTATTGAATGCAGGATCGACATTAAAGCACACCAGTTTGCCATTGAGGCTTAAGTACTGACGCAGTAACACGGGCACACCTTTCCCTTCATCGATTCTGGCAATTACGCGTGATAGTAACTGTAAATCTCCCAGAGCAGTAAGCATGCTGGTGTTCCAGTCACGGTGGTGCTCGGGAAGTGGGTTAGAAGGCGTGACGTACTCTGCGCAATTGTTGTCGTAGTGGTGCAGTGTCATTGATTGAGCCAGTAATTGACGTGCAGTATCGCTATAATCGTTGCTAATGCTTACCGGACCAAATAGGTGAGTGTAATCTGGGTTTTGATGAACGAACGTTGCGATGCCTTTCCACAGCAGCAGTAGCGCGCTCATGCTCTTTTGATATTGCTGTGCAATCACTGAGCGCCCCATTTCAATGGATTTACCCATTTGGTCGATAAAGCGTTGGTCATAGTTAAACAACGTTCGTGAATACAGACCTGCTACGCCGCGCTTTTCAATCAGTTGATCAACCAGACCTAAACGATACGCGCCCACCAAGCATTGGTTCTCTCTGTCCCACACAAACAGATGCAGGTAATCATGATCGAAATGGTCAATGTCTATTGCTAGTCCAGTCCCTTCGCCAACTTGTCGGAAATTGAGCTCACGTAGGCGACCAATTTCATGCAGTAGGGAAGGGATACTCTGCGACTCCGTGCAGTAAACATCGAACTCACCACTTGTTAGCAGCTTGGACTCTTTTGGTAAGTTGTTCAGCTCTTCAAGCAATTCGCCTACGGGTAACCCTGCCGCTATTGGAGAGAGCAGTTCTGATGAAGAAGAAGGCTTAACTGATTGGGTTTCACGATTGAGCAAGTAAGTGTTGAGCCGCAAATAGTTCACCACTTGATCATCGTTAAGTGTGTTGAGCTCTTTGAATTTAATCGCTTGGCCAAAAGACAAGTTGATGGTTTGTGCATGTTTGTTCAGTAGTTCCCGCCCGAGCATTAGGGTACGCAAAAGTGGATGGATTTTCCCTGCCATATAGAAGCGTTTCGAGTTCTGACCACTGATGAATACTGGAACTGTCGTTGCTTTGTTTTTGCGGATCAGGCTACTTACGCTTCGACTCCACGCTTTGTCTTCCAAGCGTTGCTGTTTGGCATCGACTAACTGGGAAACCTCACCGGCAGGAAAGACAAGCAATAAGCCGCCACTTGCGAGGTGTTTATTAGCCGCTCTGAGGGCCTTCATATTTGATTTGACGGCGTCTTTGCCTTCAAACACATCGACACCAATGAAGAGCTGATCTAACTCTGGTACGGTTTTCAGGTATTGATTGGCTAGAATTTGGATATCGTCTCGTACCATCAACAAGAGTTCGGCCAAGATGACGCCTTCCACACAACCAAGCGGGTGGTTCGCCACAATGACGGTAGCACCTTGTTTAGGCACTGAGTCGAGTGAACCATGAGCAATGCGATAATCGATACCTAAGATATCTAGCGTGAAGCGGAGAAAAGTTTTGGTATCGGCATTAACGGGGCGTTGGGCGTAGAACTTATCAAGTTGGTTTAAACCGGTTGCCCATTCAGCAACGTTTTCACCAATGCCAAACGGCGTTTTACGAGGGAGACGAAAAGGGGTTGAACTATCCATATTTACCTCAGCGTACAAGTTGCTGATTGGATAGTAGAAATTACAGATGACAGTTAAGAGGCAAAAGCATGAGCCTTTGGTGACAAACCAATGAAGCTTTATTGACTAAAGAAAACGGTATATCACTGTGCTATGAATCAAAACTCGCGTTATGTCTCCCTCTTAAAACAATAGATAGGCTATCTTATCTAGAACAAAGATTAAGCTAAGTTGATATTTATCAGGGGGAAATAATGGAACGAGTTTCCAATAAAGCAGCACTTTGGATTGGGCTAAGTTTGATACTTGGTCTTGGCATCCTTGGCTATTTTATGCAGCAGACGGCGGTGAAATACCGAGCCTATGAAAGAGTCGTGACAGTAAAAGGTTTGTCGGAGCGTGAGTATCCTGCTGATACGGTGATTTGGCCGATTCAATTTACTCTAGCGAGTAATGATATGGGGGCCATGTTTGATGAAATTGACCAGCAAACCCGTTTGATTTTGGACTTTCTAAGTGCCAAAGGGCTTCCTGAAACCAGCGTTTCCCTTTCTTCCCCAGCGGTCATTGACAGAAAAGCACAGCAATATGGGAGCGAGCAAGACATTGAGTATCGTTATTTGGCCTCGCGAACCGTTACGGTTTATAGCCAGAGTGTTGATGTTGTTCGAGCGGCAATCAATGAAATAGGTGAGCTAGGAAAGCAAGGCGTTTTGCTTAACCAAGATCCTTATGCAAATCGTGTTGAGTACAGCTTTACTAAGCTGAATGATGTGAAGCCAAACATGATCGAAGAAGCGACTAAGAATGCGCGTGAAGTGGCTGAGAAATTTGCGAAAGACTCACAGAGTTCACTGGGTAAGATCAAACGTGCAACTCAAGGGCAGTTCTCGATTTATGACCGAGACAGCAACACGCCTTACATTAAGAAAGTACGAGTGGTATCGACGGTTCAATATTACTTATCTGATTAAAGTTGCGCTCATATAGTCAATAGTTGGTCGTTCCATCACCTTCTATTTGTAGAGGTATCTATGCTCTGTGATAGGGAAATCAGTCTTCGATGACGCTATATACAAGTACTTTTTTATAAAACTAAGTTCTTAACTGTGATGAGGGGAGTTTGATGATAGTCAAGCTGGCTTCTTTCTTATGAGCGTAAGTTAGTATGACTTATTGCTAGAAGGAATTAGTATCATGGCATACAAGCACTTTATTAGAGAACTACTGGGTTTAGCGATTGTTGTCTCTGTCGTCTTTGGCGTATTAGGCGTGATGTTAGAGCTCTTCGCACTGACGGCACTTTGGGAGCATCAGCAAACGATAGCCGATGTTTTCTTCCATGAATCTCTCTACTTCATCGTATTTTTAATCCCACCATACTTCCTCTGGAAGTTGATTAACCGTCCTGAATTGGTTTCTGCTGACCAAGCTTATTTGGCAATGAAGTTAGAGGCTGAAAGTCGACAATGAGTCGATTTAGTGAGTAATGAAAAGAAGAGGCTATGAGAAAACATTAGCCTCTT
>NZ_JADDYG010000843.1:0-317 GCF_015163535.1 Vibrio sp. OPT46
CCACACAAAGAATAGGTACATTTTGACTAAACACTCAATGAGCCGGCTGAGACAAAATGTCTCAACCGGTTTTTTTATCCCTACTATTTGTCAGTAAAACTGATAACCTATTGATTTTTAGTTGACATTTTATTGGCATGACACTTGCTATCTGTTGCTCAATACCAATCTGGTTGAAGTTAGTACGGACGCACTGCGTAGTATTCATCGCCTATAGATGGCGGAATAAGAATGCTCATTGATAAGTTAATCAGCAGAATCTCCGGCGCTAACTACACTAAGAGATGGAAAAGACTATCCATGTTCATAAATGGAAT
>NZ_JADDYG010000092.1:0-4609 GCF_015163535.1 Vibrio sp. OPT46
ACTAACTTTACGTTCTCAGAAACCGCAGATGGCACTTGGACTGCAACGTTGCTTTCTACACAAATTGCCAAAGATGGTAATTATGAACTTGATATCAAAGTTTATAACAAAGTTCGTTACCTTGATGAAAAAGACCGAAAGGTTGGAAAAGTAAACCAAACCTTTAGCGTACAGCGTGAAGGCGTGGTTCTAACAGTTGAAAGCCCGCTGGACTTCCAAAATTACTTATCTGATGGTGTTCTTGATGTCACCTTTACTACATTGAGTGCGGTCAAAGCCAAAACGTTAGAGTGTTGGGTTCGTGAAGAATACAACTCTCTAGATGCGCCACCAACTAATGAGCAACCAACTTCTGGTGTTATCAACGTATCGCAAGAACCTTACAGTTGTAGTGTCAATGTTGGGCAAAACATGACCAAAGCACCTGTTACTTTGATCACTAAAACCTTGGGTACAAATGGGCGTGAAACGATCAACAAGTTCAATTTCTCGATGGTGGATATTGATGCACCGACAGTCGTAGATGGTAACTCATACAGTTTTAAAGGAAGTGATGTTTGGTTTGATGAAGCTTTGAAGAAGAAGATGCTCACATTTGAGCTCTCTTTCAATGATGCTTTATCAGGCGTGAATACCGAAAGTTCAGATGAATATCCAAAGTTGGTTCGTAATCTTGGCAACAAAGCTTATACACCAACGACTTGTGCCAAAGGTGTTGGAAATATCAAGTGTACGTATTCTGAATCCTATGCCGATATTATTGATGGCCTGAGTACAACTCAAGAATACAAAATCAAGAACTTATCTGATTTAGCAGGAAACTTGACGCCAGAGCACGATCTACTGCTTGAATTACCTAAAGGTTCGGTAGTCGTTGAAATTACTGATCCGGTTGGAAACACAACCATTAATGGTCAGCAGCTTGTCGCCAAGTTCAGAATTAAGCTGTATGAAAACTCTAGACTAGACAATGTGATGGCCAGGTTTGGAACGGAATCCTACAACTATAAAGATAATCCGGAGAAGTTTGCACAATTAGAGGTGTGTGCAGATGATCCAACCTACAAGTGTTCAACATTTACAAGTGAACTTCCTAGCGATGCGGATGGAAAAACGATCAGGACAACGATTACAGCAACGGATGTTTGGTCGAGAGTCGGTGAAGCGACCGTTGATATTAAAGTTGACAATACATCTCCAAGTGTTGGCGATGAGATTATCGTAACTGAATCGCCAACAAATCCAGATAATGTTCGTTTTCGTTTCGACATAACGGACACTGGTAGCAGCCTGGCAAAAGTAAACTATTCGGTTTTAAACCCAAGCTATCAAGAAGAAAGAGTAGAGGATGGGAACGGTTCATCTACGTACTTTGAACTATCAAAATCTCAGTTAGAGGGGCGTGGTTCAATCACAGTTGATATCAAAGCAACAGATAGTGTTGGGCTATATTCAGACATCAGAAAAGTCATTGATATTAGTGTTCCTAAAGTCACGATTGATTTCGATGGAATTACGAGTTTGCAGGGTGGGAAACTGTTTTTAACCAAGGCGAGCCAGCCGTTTACGGTATCTACGGTGGAAGGAGAAAGAGTGAAAGCTTCACAATACTCTGTGGAGCTTATTCCAAGTCTCGGTGATTCCTTACGTTACTCTGGTGATATTGTTTCATCCAGTGGCAATGGAATGATGAACTTTGCCGTCGATAACCAAGGGTCATATACCCTTAAAGTGACAGTGACGGACTCAGTTGGAAGAGAGAATACAAGCTTTGAATTACTAGGAAAAAGTTATGATGGAAAGGTTATCGAGTCTATTGTTGATTATGACGCTCCAAGTATTTCCGGCTTAAGTGCTAATCAAACCTCTAAGGTGCCGACAAACGATAAGTATCAACTAGAAATTAGTGCATACATTACAGATAAAAATTTAAATCTCGTCACGTCAAAAGCGGTGAGTGGTGGCAGCACTGTGGCTCCTCAAGCGATTACTGAGCCGACAACCGAAGCGGGGCCTTATGTCATAAGCTATTTGTTACCGAAAGGCGATCATACGATCACGGTGGCAGCAACAGACAAGGTGGATAACAAGAGTGAAAGTTCTATTGACGCGCATGTGGAAGCGGCAACCGTTCCCGGGCTAAGTATCTCTACCGCCTCAAGCGCCCCTCTTTTTGGAGGCGAAGAGATTACGCTTGCGTTTAACTTTACAGAAGAAGTTACGAACTTTGATATCTCAGATGTCCATCTTGTCGCTAGTGATAGCGGTGCAACAGGAACGTTAAAACAAGATACTTGGTCGACTTCAGACAATATTACGTGGACGGTTAACTATGTCAGCCCAGAAAAACAAGATAAAAATATCACTATTCAGGTAGAAGACAATAGCTATCAAAGTACCAACACAATTCCTGGAAAAGGAAGCAGCTTAAGTATCGCGGTTGAAGGAATCTTACCAAAACTAACCAATGTGACATTTAACCCCGAGCATCAGAGTGTGGGTCAAAGCGTGAATGTATCGCTTGAGTTTGATAAAGAGCTCCAAGAGGCGACCGCTACGCTTGGCGGCAATCGCATTAGTTCTCTGTCAGCAACGGCAGATAAAAAGGTCTGGGTTGGTGATGTACAAGTTCCGAGCACCGCGCTGTTAAGTGTCGACTTGGTTGTTAGTCAATTTAAAGATTTGACTGGCAACATAGGTGAGGATAACACCGCTCACGAATTACCGATCACGCCAACCTTAGCCATCACGCCAGTGGGCAATGTGGATGAAACGCATGCCGCCACGCTACAATTCGAAGGCACGTCGACACGTTTTGACGGTCAGTCCCTGCGTCTTGAAGTAAAAGCCCAAGGCAGCGCGACGGTATTGAAAAGCAGCAGTGCGACGGTACAAGCCGGTGGCAATTGGACCAGTGACGCGATTGATATGAGTCACCAAACCAACGGCACTTATACCGTGATTGTGACAGGGACGAACTCAGCCGGCATTGAAGTGAGTGAAAGCCAGAGCTTTACACTGGCGCAGTCTCTGCCAACGCTGACTAACGTGACGTTTACGCCTGAGCACCAAGCCATCGGCCAAAGCGTGACGGTGACGCTGGAATTCGATAAAGATCTGCAATCCGCCGCAGCGGAGTTAGGTGGCACGACGATCACCTCATTAATGGCAACCGCGGACCCAAGTGTTTGGACTGGTGATGTAGTGGTACCAGACTCGTCAGAGCTGAATGTGGCGTTACTAGTTCGTGACTACCAAGACTTATCAGGGAATACCGGTAGCCAGAACACGGCTTACTCCATGCCGATCACGCCGACCTTAGCTATTACGCCAGTGGGCAATGTGGATGAAACGCATGCCGCCACGCTACAATTTGAAGGCACGTCGACACGTTTTGACGGTCAGTCCCTGCGTCTTAAAGTAAAAGCCCAAGGCAGTGCGACGGTACTGAAAAGCAGCAGTGCGACGGTACAAGCCGGTGGCAATTGGACCAGTGACGCGATTGATATGAGTCACCAAACCAACGGCACTTATACCGTGATTGTGACAGGGACGAACTCAGCCGGTATTGAAGTGAGTGAAAGCCAGAGCTTTACACTGGCGCAGTCTCTGCCAACGCTGACTAACGTGACGTTTACGCCTGAGCACCAAGCCATCGGCCAAAGCGTGACGGTAACGCTGGAATTCGATAAAGAGCTGCAATCCGCAGCGGCGGAGTTAGGTGGCACGACGATCACCTCATTAATGGCAACCGCGGACCCAAGTGTTTGGACTGGTGATGTGATGGTACCAAGCACGTCGGATCTCAAATTGGCGTTGCTTGTTCGTGACTACCAAGACTTATCAGGAAATACCGGTGGCCAGAACACGGCTTACTCCATGCCAATTACACCGACAATACACCTAGACGTTATCAACGATGTTACTGGAGTGGAAAGCGTGACAGTAAGTGGTAGCAGTGAACGGTTTGAAGATGGTGAGTTCATAGATATTAAAGCAGTCGACGCTGATGGTACAGAAGCCACAGGCATGGCTACCGTGCTTTCAGACTCATGGACAACTGATTTAGATCTTTCAGGACTGAAGGAGGGGGTAGTGACGATTTATGTAAATGGTACCAACAAGCTTTCCGCCTCTGCGGAAGAGGCTCAAGCAACATTTAACTATGATCGTTTCGCAAGTACAGCCTCCTTAGGTGCTGTTTACAACCGATATTTTAGTGAGAACAAAACTTTAAAAAATGCGGCATAAATAAAGCGAGCGTTTAGCTCGCTTTATTTCTTTGGGACTTTTTGTGATATTTATCAAAATAATTGCCTTTATTGATAAGTTACTCGAATTAATGAATCGTCTTAATACAAGGCTGAATAACTATAATAACTAGGCCAATGTTGCTTTTAGGTGTGTATGAAGTGATTGTGATGGTCGCTCGGCAGGTGCTGTGGTGAATGTGTCGCGTTGAAAATCTTTTTAAATATTATATATTTACGCTCGTTTCTATACTCTGAGTATAGTGTTCTGCATGAGGTCGATGGGTAATACCTCGCCTCTTTAACTCGCGATGAAGCAAATTTAATCCTAGCAAGCTTCAGAGCAGTTACTTTTGTGA
>NZ_JADDYG010000092.1:4619-15119 GCF_015163535.1 Vibrio sp. OPT46
CGTGATTGTGATGGTCGCTCGGCAGGTGCTGTGGTGAATGTGTCGTGTTGAAAATCTTTTTAAATATTATATATTTACGATCGTTTCTATACTTTGAGTATAGTGTTCTGCATGAGGTCGATGGGTAATACCTCACCTCTTTAACTCGCGATGAAGCAAATTTAATCCTAGCAAGCTTCAGAGCAGTTACTTTTGTGAGTGCGTAATGCGCTCACCTTTTTATTTAAACTTCCTCAGTAACAGTCAATTTGTTGTTTGTTGCTGAGGAGGGCACCTCATAAACTTCTGAATTTCCTCGTACTTACCTGAAGCGCACGTTACTACGATTTTTGTTAACTTCAGTCCATAAATTAAATTTTTTTAGATAGTAAGATTTTACCATTTTGACAGAGTGGGTGATGTTACTGGCTTTTATAGTGGTCAAATCGCATGTTTTGATAGCAAAAATGACCATTTTTTTGGTGTTTTTGATTTCGGGCGATTTTTCTATCTCTTTGAAAATAAATGGCTAAGTAAGTAGGATACGCAGACCAAATCGTACTTGTAAGCCTTATCAGCTTAATTGTCACCGCAGCCATATTTACGATGTTGGTTGTGGAGAATTCAAATGCATTTAGTTTGCAAATTTATACCTAGCTCGAAGCTATCCTCCAACGAGCTATCTTATGTTCTTACACCGGACGAGTGTATAGGACAGCTTTCGCGTTTGCGAAATTCAGATGACATCCTTAGAAACCTCCCTAAAGAATTGGCGAAAAGATTTCCATCTCTGCCAAAAAAACGACCAGCGCATTGCTAGCAGCTATAAGAATCGAATTGGGAAAAGGCAATTGGGTGTCATTATCTACCGTTGCTCGTCGGTCGCCATTGACGGACTCTCAGCTGCAAAGCTTCCCTAGACTTAAATCACTCGTTGACTCTGTATCTGCTTCGAATGAAAGCAAAGTTTTTAAAGCGGGTTACTGACGATGTTGCTCTAGTTCGCAGTTACACGCATGTACCTTCTGAGCCAAGCCCAGACCAAAAAATTGTTGTCGAGGTTGCAGGGCAGTGGTCTAGCAACGCGGCATGTTTGATGTTGGGAAAAACCGAAGCTCAAAAAGAAAAAGTGACTGTAGGCAAGGCTGATACAGAAAACAAACACCGCAGCCTCGCGACATTTAAAGATCTCGAAGCTGAGGGCAAAACGCTCTATATCAAAATCCCTTGCACTGATCAGCCTCAGCCAATTTTGCTTAAACTCGCCGAAGATATGCAACCCGTTGATAAAGAAATTCAAATGGATGAGTGGGATAACGTGTTGGTGCCTGTACTACCTATGCTAGAGGGCCCAAATGGACATGAGTTGGTTGCAGAAGGTTATTTCTATGTAATCTGGAATAACAAAGTTTGGCGAGAGGTTGAAGTTACACCAAAAGGCTACTTTGCTGATGTCGATTTAGAGTACTACAGAAATAATGATCCTGAATCCTCGATGAAAACACGACATGTCAACATTGATGGGGCCAACCTTGTACCAGACTACTATATTGGCGAAGAAGCATTTGAGATTTATCAATCCGGTCAGAAAGTGTATTCGGGACATCTAAGCCTTGATCAAGGTGCTAGGGTATTCCGCTTTGTAGATGAGGAAGTAGATGTTGTTTTTCCAGAATTAGATATTGATCCTATCACTGTTAAAACGGTGCTAAGCCCTTATAAAGCTGGCAAAGATGGTTTGCGTATTGCGCAAGGCGTTCCTCTACCGCATATTTGGGTGCCATATAAAGTCGCGGGAAAAGCACAAGAATGTTATATCCATTACTCCGAGTTGGCTTTGACAAACACGGAACTGTCTGAGCTAGAGAGTGATCCTGCTTCAATTGCTAAGTCTCTTTCAGAGTTGCAAATATACTCCTCATCCCAAAGCTTTAATAATGCGGGCGAGAATATTATTCCAGTTTCCGGTACCGCATCGACAGGCATCGGCAGTGGAGTCATCAACGAACACAAAGAGAGCAATATCGCGGGGCTTAAGTTGGCTCCAAGAGGCGCATTGCCTTCTATACGTTACCTTTACGAGCCTTTGACAGATCAGCCGGACGATTTCTTTGGGCTTCGTAACATAGAACAGGATTTGATTCACAAATCGTACTTTCGTTCAGCAATGAAAGATGACGATGGTTATATGACGCTTCGGTTCGCATTCCCGCCGGAAGAGGTCAAGAGCGTCGATATTGTTCGAGGTGTTCATTCGAGCCTCTCCACCGGTAGCCAACGTCTTGTCGTTGTAGAAGAAAATGTACCCATTTCAGAATTGCTAGGTTAAACCATGAAGAAAATACTATTACTGTTGCTTGCTGCTTTATCGATAGCGGGTTGTAAAGATGACGGCCGCACTTACATTGGTGAACACAACTATTACACCATGGAGCCAAGTGAGATCTTTAAATCTGACTCTGCGACATACCAACAACGTGACTTTCCTCGTTACTTTATCCATCGCGCCAAAGAATGGCCAAGGGAAGACTTAAATGACGCGAGCTCTTACGATTTGCCACGCGTTCAGTTTACTTGGGCCAACTTATCAAACGACTCAGGCTATGAGCCAGACCCTATGTATAATGAATACGAAGGACGAACCAAAATTTGGAGTATGAAGACTGATGGCACCGATTTACGTTTGGTGACCGATTTGCCATGGCTTGGCGATGGTGACATAACTGTTGATAAAACCAGTCGCTCGCCAAACAATCGTTACGTTGCAGTCGGTTTTGGTTTGACTAACTACCTTTTTGATATCAAAAACCAGAAGCTGATTAAGCTGCCACATGATATTGAAGGCCCTTCCGGATTTTTATGGGCGGAAGATAGCAGCTACGTTTATTACCGCACTGGTAAGGTTGGTCGTGTGGTTTATAAGTGGGATATTGCTAAAGGTGAGGCGGAAAAGACCGATCTTTACATCAGTGATACTGGCTTCATAAAGGACGGGAAAAGATATCAGGTAAATGATTTTGCTGCGCTTATTTACGATGCAAATACAAATCAAAAAGCAAAAGCAGTTTTTTGGGATAAGGACTTAGCGACGAATAAATCAAAAGCGGATTATAAAGCCATAAGTCCAGAAGGGGACATTGTCTGGGCGGCTAATCGCAACTATCACAATGTGTTTATTGTTGATTTAGCAAATGGTAAACAGATTGAGCGTGATGGGGCAATGCAATATGCCATCGGTCTAAATAAACGTTTTTCTTTGACGAATTATAACGCGATGCTGATGTCAGTACAGAACAACCAGACAAAACAAGCGTGGAGTTGGTCTCCGTTGGGTTACAGCCGCACGTTAGACCCCGCCATTGTGTATAACCTCTCTGCAAATCATGGCAACTGGTTTAAGGAGGCTAAATAATGGCCAGAACCTACGATGATGAAATCTACTTATTTGGCGCTTTATTCTACAGCTACAATACGGATGAAGGTCGAATATTTGATTGGCATACAAAAACTGGGTTTGGCGTAAATTTTTGATTTAAAGGCGAAAACTTCAGTTTCGCTAGCTCTGGTAAGGTTGGGTACTTTAGTGTCTGAAACGAATTGATGGCAATATAGATAGCTGAGCCGTTACGTTAGATTACAATAGCTCTAAAGGATTTACCCTGCAAACCGTTTTACGTTACCGAAGCTTTATGAAAGTCAAAAATAAAAGTGATCGATTCAGTGTATATCACCGTTTGCCCCCGTATAACAGTCGTCGAGCGTGAAAGACGGATAGGGTGGCAATGGTATATTCTACGTACTGGCGAAATAGGCATTGACTTCAATATAAGTTTGTATGTTGGGCTATCGAATGATGGCTTATGATTTAGTGGAGCAACATAGCTTGTCACCAAAGGATCTGTATCTCAAGTTACTATTGTGCTTCCGTAGTTAGCTGTAGAGTGTTGCAAGCACCTACTGAAGGCAGTCTTTTCTGGCTCCAGTGAGGCTTTATTACCTAGGCTCAGACACAGACGTTTGTCTTCCATATAGAATATTCGAGCAAGATCACGGAAGTCCGGAAAGCGACTTATTCGCTAATATTTTAGTAAAACTGAAAGCTGAATCGTCAACTGATATAACGTAAAGTGTCTCATTTTTATGGGAGTACTAATGAATAGTTACGTTATTTTACATCGGGATAAGATTGCGGTGGCGATTGACCTAATGAGTGCAACATCGTCATCTGATATCAATAGGCTAAAAACGGAAGGCTTTTTCGTTGAAGAAGAAATGATTGATGCAAAGACAGATAGTGAGGCTATCAGAGTGTTTCAGTCTAGTGAAAGATGTCCGTGGAAGACTCTCCCTAGAAATAAAGTTCAATTGTGGTTGTTATACCTCTTTATTGCCCTTGGCGTGGTTATTAACGCCGCTGTTGGTGATTATTCTGAATTAAGAGAGGCTTGGGGCAGTACTGAGGTGTTACTTTACACCCAATTAAGTCTATTGGCTGCTATAGCGATGTGTCTAATTTATATGATTTCTAGATGTCTGAGAATACTGAAGGGACAAAATGATAAGGTCCTTTTAACTGATTAACCTCAAATTTTTGTCAACCATTCTTTGTCTGCGTCCCACAAGTCAGAGCTGGGAAATATACTCATATTTTTTAATCTGTTGGGGGCGTATTTGCCATGGCAACCCAATTAAAGAATGGATTAAGAATGAAAAAGAAAATATTACTCAGCTTGGGTTTGACGATTATAGTTGTCTCCGCTGTCGGCTACACCGCAACAAAATCCAACTTTGATGGAGCAATTTGTCGGACTAACTGGAGAAGCAATAATAGCTAGTTGTAACAAACGAATCGATAGCATTCCTTAAAAGTTACTTCCAGTAAATAAGATTTTAAAACAGAGTTCAAATGAATAATACATCAATCAAGCTTGCATGCCTTGCTTTTGCAGCAAGTTCATATGTCTATGCTCAAAATGAGCCGTTTGTTTATACCGATATTAAAGAGAAACGTGTATCCAGTGACACTGAAGGCATTGTCACCCATGGTTATACACCTGATGCGAGCATTTATTACGCATCTACGGTTGAAGAAGATGATAATGGTAACGTGCAAGTTCAAGGCGCGAGCTATATCGGAGACCCGGAATTCGACTGGGAAGTTGCAGACGGTTTCTATGCTTTTTGTGATGGCCATAAAGTGCAATTTGGTATCAACAAGTCATACATGGATTTCTACCTTAAAAATAGTGATTATTTGTTCACCTTTGGAGATGGAACTCGTCATTACTACCGTGTTGAGCATGGCGAAAATGCAGACCAGTACGCACCAACTATTGCTGCTAACAGACAATTTTTTCAACCTAAAGCGGCGTTCATTGATGCACTCAAAAGCAACAGTGCTGTGCATGTTGAGATCAATACTAAAGGTCAACTCAGCCAGATGACTAACGACTTTGACGATGATTTCCCTGTTAGTGGTCTCGCTGAAATGCTAACCCGCGTAATGAATCATTGCTCTGAAACTGCGCCTGAACTAGATATCACTTCATTGAGTAAGTCAAAGCAGTTGGTTGCCAAAGCTAAAGCGTTGACCAACACACGCTATTACGATGAGGCGAAAGCGTTACTAATTAAGGCATCTGAGATGGGGGACGGTGAAGCAAGTGCACTATTAGGCGATCACTATCAACTTTATGAAGAGGGCGATGCGCGCTGGAAATTGGCGCGTGAAGCAAGACGGTTGGGCGCAAAACAAGGTGACCCAGGCGCAATGTGCGCAGCGGGCGTTGACTATGTTCGCCTTGAACACAAGGACAGTGCCAATGGTGAGAAAGGCTTAGCTTTGTTACGACAAGCCGAGGCTAAGGGGGAAAGCTGTGCGTATTACAACTTAGGTTACATGTATTTAGAAGGCATGGTAGTTGAGAAAGATCGGGAGCGAGGGATTGAGTATCTTAAACTTGTTGCGAAAGAATCCGCATCAGCGCTGAACATGTTAGTTCAAGTGTACCAATACATGCCAAAAGAGCGTGATGCGGAAGTGTATCCTTGGGTCAAACTCATGATCGAAAAATATGATTTTGATATGAATATGAAGCCCATCATCTGTAACCGTAGCCCTGAAGTTTGTAACGAAGAGGATAAACGATAATGCTGTTATTAGGCTCGCCTTATAAAAAAGCCTTGTCATTAAGCATGACAATAGCACTAATGAGTCAGTGCTTACTGTTTTCATTGTCGGTATCGGCGACTCCATTCAATGACCTTGAGTTTGAACGTAATATACGTAATCGAAACGATGTGACGGCGCTACTAAAGGTAGATAAGAGCCCTTATACCGGGGTTGCAGAGTCTTTTTATGATAATGGGACTAAGCGTGCTGAGGCTTATTACTTAAATGGAAAGCAGCATGGACCAAGCTTTAGTTGGTTTGAAGATGGTCGCTTAGAATCAAAAAGCCATTGGCTTAATGGTAAGAAACACGGTACTGAACAAGAGTGGAAAATAGATCGTTCTGTTAAGAATGACCAAGGCCAGCCAAGCTATTACCTCGAAGAGCTCAATACCTATCAGTATGGTATTTATAACGGCAAACAGAAGTTTTGGCGTGAAGGTCGTCTTTATCGCGAGGTGCAGTATGTAAATAACAAATACCAAGGTGATAAAAAGCAATGGGATATTGATAAACAAGGCAATCGATATCTTTCTAGCGACGAACAATACGTTGACGGTACCAGAGCGGGGTTAAGTCGCAGCTACTTTGCTGATCATCGCCTCAAAGGAGAAGAGTATTTCAATCGCGGAAGGGAAGACGGCATGGTGCTCGATTATGATATCGACATGATTGATGGTGTTGCGCGATACAATGAGAGGTCTTTTTATTTTAGAGAAGACGGCAAATACGAAGGGATTAAGTGGGAACATTACAAAGGTAAGATTCGTTCGATATACAGTACCCGTGATGGGCAGAACTATGGTTTTATCCAAAGTTATAATCCTCAGGGTATATTACTGAGTATGAGACCGACGCTGACCGGCAAGTGGCTTCGATATCATCGAAACACGAACTTACTTTCTAGTGAGAAGTATACCTTTGGTGGTCACTTTGATGATTTGCAATATACCTGGTATGACTCAGGCAGTATTGAAACGATAGACCGCCTTGATATAAATAAAAAGGGACCTTATAAATCAGCTTATATTGGTATGGCTGAATGGTATAAAAATGGTAATCAAAAACATGAGATAAAAGCGACTAAGAATCCGGAGAGGTATTCAAAAACATCTTGGTACGGTAACGGGCAGATTAAAACACAAGGTATTATCGTTCGTGATGGCGAAATTGGTACACATAAGGCGTGGTACAAGGATGGCCAACTAAAGAGTGAACTAAGTTACGTTATTGAAAAGAATAGGTGGGGTAATCGGAGTGTATTGAATGGTGAAGCAAAGCAATGGTACAGCAATGGTCAACTGAAAGAGCAAGCTCACTATGTTAAAGGTCAGCTCGTTGGCAAGCAGACAAAATGGTTGGATGACGGAACGTTGCATTCAGAAAAATCATGGAGTCTGTAATCATAATGGATCTAATACAGAGTATTAAAAGCGTTTATATGTTGGAAGAGACAAGTATGTACGATAAAGCACGCCATTTTATTAAACATGGATTGCTGGCCTTGTGTTTAATTCCGCTGGTTGCTAATGCAGCTATTCTTGAATTTAAAGGTGAAAAAGAAATGCTTGCTTATGAGCGAGGTCATACAACACCTTTCACGGGCACTGACTTACAGTACTTTATGGATAAAGATGAGCCTGAGCAATCTTTGAATAAGCTTAGTGAAATCACCTATGTTGACGGTAAAAAGCACGGTGAAGAGAAGTTTTGGACTTATTCTGGTCGCCCTAAAATGTTGAATACTTATGAGCATGGTGTGTTGAATGGGCGCGCTGCTATCTGGTACACACACCTGATTAATCAGATGGCATGGGAAGGTCAGTATCTCAATGGTAAAAAACACGGATTAACCAAATACTGGGACACATATGGCCGTAAGCAATGGTTCATCAATATGAATCAAGGTGAGCGTCATGGGTTAACACAGGGTTGGGACGGTAATGGTACGCTGATATTCAGCGGTGAGTTCGTAAATAACCGACAGCAAGGTACGCAAACTTGGTATTACAGCAATGGCAAGCTGAAACAGCGAACTACGTTTACTGTCGGTGAATATAACGGTAAACATGAACACTGGTTTGAAAATGGCAACATTGCTGTCCAAGCCAAATATGTTAGTGGGAAGCTTGAAGGTCGGGAACGTTATTGGTATCCGAATGGTCAACTGAAAAGTGACGTGACATACAAAGACGGTCTTAAGCAGGGCAAAGAGTCAATTTGGTATAAAAATGGGCAATTAATGCGCACTGCTGAGTATCAAGCTGGTTTGAAACAAGGCAAGCAACAAACTTGGTACAAGAATGGTAAACCGCAGTCAACCAGCCACTTTACCCAAGGTGAGCTTAATGGTGAAGAACTACTTTGGACTGAAAACGGTGTAAAAACTCAGTTCATCTACAAAGATGGAGAAGTCACTGAGTTTACAATGCTATAAACGATTTGAGTTTGTAAGTTTGAATGGGAAGGCTCCTCAGTTTTTACGCTTTTTAGTAGTAGGGACGGGTAAATAAACATCCTGTTTTTACTTCGATTGGATGTGTGATTTATAAACACCCTTTCAACTATACTGGTTGCTTATTGGAGTTTTGTTGCTTAAATCGATGGAATTAAATCAATAAGCTGCGATCTGAACGAATTCCAAGGATCGTCGTAGATTAATGCTTAAACCTCGAAACAAAACAGTTATATGGGACCAGTGTAATACAGCCCTAATCAACCTTTGCTCTCTGATCTTTTGGATTGATGAGAGCCATAGTCGAATGGAAGAAAAACAAAGAAGGAAAGTACTCTAGGCCCAATTGATTCAATGATTTAGCTATTGTTACGGTATTAATGTTCAATTACATCAAAAACTCAATTTACGACTAGCCTGAGCCGATCAAGGTCATCCTCTCACCAAAGCAAAAGCGCTTTGCTCAAATTGAAGCATTAGAATCGGATGCTGCTTTGCTAGATAAATCCAGCACGCCATTAGATGAATTAAGCAGTTACAGTGACGCACAGTCATTCAGTGCAAAAGAGTATACTTCCGATATAGACAGCGCAACCATCCACAAAGTTACCGAAGACGACATGCCATGGCTGAGTGACCAACAAGCCATAGTACGCAGTTACGACCAGAGTAATACGGTCATTGCTTATGTGGATGGAAAAAACAGTGGTTTTCAATTGTCAGTTGAAACTGGGCTGATCGATTTTAATACCCCTGTCGTTCATTATGCGGTGATATCTGATAGTGAAAGTGATTGGGTACTGAGTGAATCGCTTCAATATGACCAAGAAAACCCACATTTTGCGTCGGCGCAGCTCGGTGGTTTTCCCCAAAAAGGAAAATTCACTTTACAGATCACCTCTCCAGGTTATACCCATCACTCGGAACTGGTTTTTCAAGACTTAACTCTTGAGCAAATACAGAATTGGTCGACTCCGACTCAAATGGCGGAAAGGGTAGAGCCCGAGCCAGAACGTAGCGAACAAGAGCTGAATGCAGAAGAGAATCTCAGCCAATATATGTCGCTGTGGAAACAAGAATTAGGAATGTAAGTTATGAATAAAAAAGTCATATTTGGCTTGACCGCATTAGCCATAGCTGGCGTTGGGATAGGCAGTGCTTATAGCCCACAAGTTAGGCAATGGTTAGATGAAAGAGCGATTGCACAAGCGGAGCAAGAAAAATATAACAAAGCGCTAAATACAGTAGTTTCTTATATGGGGCTCTTCGATGGTTGGACATCAGAGAAAACAGATTGGATATTGGAAGTTGCAGATCCACGCACCGCGCCGTTGGCTCAGTGGGACAACCCCGGAGAAAAGCCGCAAATCATTACTCAGATTTATCGTGCAGAAAACCGCAAACAAGCTGGTTTATACACCATGAATTTAGACGGCAGCAACCTGCAAACCTTGCTGACCCCAGAAGAAGTTGGCAGCCTAGTTGGGTTTACCAAAAACTTGCGCCCGCAGCGCTCACCAAATGGCCGCTTCTTATTTTTTAACATGGGGTTATTCGCATCGTTAAAAGGTTGCGCCGTTGCAGATCTTAAAACCCGCCAAATTGAACGCTTTGGCGGCGGTTGTAACTTTGGTGGCTGGCTGGCTGCCTGACAGCAGTAAAGCTTATATGTCGAAACTCGGTAAGGCGTATGAATTTGATACAAAAAGCATGGTTATGAGTGAGCTGCCGTTGGCTTTACCTAACCCAGATTCTCCTGAACTGAGAAAGAAATGGCTGGATGGTAACGAGCATGCTTATGATGAACCTATAAGAGTGCAACTTTTGAATCAAGGAAAAGAGCTACTAGTAACAGCAAGAACTTCCCATAACAAAATTGTATTAGGTCGGGCCG
>NZ_JADDYG010000092.1:15181-22387 GCF_015163535.1 Vibrio sp. OPT46
ATGAGGAAACCAATCTCGTCTATCAAGTTGGCGACTGGCAACATTACAAGGAGGAGCGTTATTACCCTAAGGAATGTTATTTAGCCGAAGAGCGGAGAAAGTACAATGCCGTTACAGATTATATCTACTGGCGGGAGGACGGCGGTGCGTTTAGTTGCAACACCAAGGATAGTTATCGTTCATTTAATACTCGAGCAACCGACAAAGCCTTACCTTTGGCTAGTAAAGACAGCCGCTACACGTTGCAACTCGGCGTATTAAGTGGCAAGGATGCGCCTACCCCGAGACTGTATAGAGCGCGTCAGGCAGATGAGATCTCGCCGATTGATGTACTCTCTTACCAGTATAAACCGCCTGTAGAAGGCGATAGTGTTACTGGCTTCTCCCTTTTTGTTCCAGCGAGTTTGCAGCCTGACTTCTCTGATTATGATTTACGTCAGGAATTCCCAGCCTTACCAGCTCACGCTCAATACAAACAAGCTTTCGCCCGTTATCAGGAAGCACAGCAAGAAAAATGTAAAGAAATAGATTATGGAAAGTGGACATCACTTGAAATCGGACGTTGTGAAACCACATGCCAAATTGAAAGACAAGGCGATCATTTTGTGACGGCACACTGTTACTCAAATAAAGCTAAATAAGGAGTAAACTTCATGGCGAAATTAAACCTTAAAGTCAGTGGTGTTTACCTCCTAGGTCAACTTTTTGATGACATGGGACCAGTACCCAATAGTCGATATTTTCCCTGCGTAATAATGAATTTGTTAACTTCTGCTCAAAATTAAAAAAAATCCTTTTATTTGAATCCTTCTTTTTGATTTCAATGTCTAGTTGTTTTGTCTTTATCTGTAGTTAAAGTGACTTATTTGCTAGCTAATGTGTCTTTTGGTTGGCTTTCAGCTTATTTGTCGATTTTTCTATGTGATTGAATGTTATAAATTAAATTAGTAGCATTAGCGCACCAAATCGTACTTGTAAGCCTTATCAGCTTAAATGTCACCGCAACCATATTTACGATGTTGGTTGTGGAGAATTCAAATGCATTTAGTTTGCAAATTTATACCTAGCTCGAAGCTATCCTCCAGCGAGCTATCTTATGTTCTTACACCAGACGAGTGTATAGGGCAGCTTTCGCGTTTGCGAAATTCAGATGACATCCTTAGAAACCTCCCTAAAGAGTTTGCGCAAAAGATTTCACTTTCTTCTAAAAAAACGACCAGCGGATTGCTAGCAGCGATCAGAGCCGAACTTGGGAAAGGCAGTTGGGTCTCATTGTCTTCCTTTGCTCGTAGGTCGCCACTAACAGACTCTCAGTTGCAAAGTTTTCCTAGACTTAAAACACTCGTTGACTCTGTATCTGCTTCGAATGAAAGCAAAGTTTTTAAAGTGGGTTACAAGCAGGTTACTGACGATGTTGCTCTAGTTCGCAGTTACACGCATGTACCTTCTGAGCCAAGCCCAGATCAAAAAATCGTTGTCGAGTTTGCAGGACAGTGGTCTAGTAATGCGGCATGTTTGATGTTGGGAAAAACCGACGCTCAAAAAGAAAAAGTGACTGTAGGCAAGGCTGATACCGAGAACAAACACCGTAGCCTTGCCACGTTTAAAGATCTGGATGCTGAAGGCAAAACGCTTTATATCAAAATTCCTTGTTCTGACCAGCCTCAGCCAATCTTGCTTAAACTCGCCGAAGACCTGCAACCCGTTGATAAAGAAACTCAGATGGATGAGTGGGACAACGTGTTGGTGCCGGTGAGACCTTTGGCTTACTTAGATGGTAGCAACGACAAAGCAAAAGCTTCTGACCTGCGTGGTGGTTTCCTTTATGTGTTTTGGAAAGGAAAGCTTTGGCGAGAGATGGCGATAAACGAGAAAGGTTACTACCAAGATGTTGACGTCGAGTATTACCGCACGCTAGAGCAAGAAGAAAAGAAAAAAGACACACCTCAGGTAATACAAAGAAGCGCAAGCGGTTTTGCTATGGCGCATTTCTGGGCACCTTACAAAATATCGGGTGAAGTCCAACAGGGAGAAAATGGACTCAAGATCATTTTCTCACCAAAGCAAAAGCGCTTTGCTCAAATTGAAGCATTAGAATCGGATGCTGGTTTGCTAGAGAAGTCCAGCACGCCATTAGATGAATTAAGCAGTTACAGTGACGCACAGTCATTCAGTGCACAAGAGTTCACCTCCGATGTAGACAGCGCAGCCATCCACAAAGTGACTGAAGACGACATGCCATGGCTGAGTGACCAACAAGCCATCGTTCGCAGCTATGACCAGAGTAATACGGTCATTGCTTATGTGGATGGAAAAAACAGTGGTTTTCAATTGTCAGTTGAAACCGGGCTGATCGATTTTAATACTCCTGTTATTCATTATGCGGTGATATCTGATAGTGAAAGTGATTGGGTACTGAGTGAAGCGCTGCAATATGACCAAGAAAACCCACATTTTGCGACGGCGCAGCTCGGTGGTTTTCCCGCAAAAGGAAAATTCACTTTACAGATCACCTCTCCAGGTCATACCCATCACTCGGAACTGGTTTTTCAATACTTAACTCTTGAGCAAATACAGAATTGGTCGACTCCGACTCAAATGGCGGAAAGGGTAGAGCCAGAGCCAGAGCGTAGCGAACAAGAGCTGAATGCAGAAGAGAATCTCAGCCAATATATGTCGCTGTGGAAACAAGAATTAGGAATGTAAGTTATGAACAAAAAAGTCGTATTTGGCTTGTCTGCATTAGCTATTGCAGGCGTTGGGGTAGGCAGTGCCTTTAGCCCACAAGTTCAGCAATGGTTAGATGAAAGAGCGATTGCACAGGCGGAGCAAGAAAAATATAACAAAGCGTTAAACACGGTAGTCTCTTACCTAGGGCTAGCTGTTGGTGAAAAATCAGAGAAAACTGATTGGATATTAGAGGTTGCAGACCCACGCACCGCGCCGTTGGCTCAGTGGGACAACCCCGGAGACAAGCCGCAAATAATCACGCAGATTTATCGTTCTGAAAACCGCAAACAAGCTGGTTTATACACCATGAATTTAGACGGCAGCAACCTACAAACCTTATTGACCCCAGAAGAGGTTGGCAGCCTAGTTGGGTTTACCAAAAACTTGCGCCCACAGCGCTCACCAAATGGCCGCTTTTTGTTTTTTAATATGGGCTTATTCGCTTCATTAAAAGGTTGCGTCGTTGCAGACCTTAAAACCCGCCAAATTGAACGCTTTGGCGGCGGTTGTAACTTTGGTGGCTGGCTGCCTGACAGCAGTAAAGCTTATATGTCGAAACTCGGTAAGGCGTATGAATTTGATACCAACAACATGGTTATGAGTGAGCTGCCGTTGGCTTTACCTAACCCAGATTCTCCTGAACTGAGAAAGAAATGGCTTGAAGGTAATTGGGGGGATCTTGCCTATGACAAAATTAAAAGAGTTAGGCTGTTAAATGATGGGAAAGAGCTTCTGGTTAAGACAAGTACCTCACGTAGCAAAAAAGTTTTAGGTAAAGCCGATAAGGAAACTAATCTCATCTATCAAGTTGGCGAGTGGCAACATTACACTGTGGAGCGCTATTACCCTAATGAATGTTATTTACTCGAAGAGCGGAGAAAGTACAATGCCGTTGCAGATTATATCTATTGGCGGGAGGATGGTGGTGCGTTTACTTGCAACACCAAGGACGGTTATCGTTCATTTAATACTCGAGCAACCGACAAAGCCATACCTTTGGCTAGTAAAGACAGCCGCTACACGTTGCAACTCGGCGTATTAAGTGGCATGGATGCGCCTACCCCGAGACTGTATAGAGCGCGTCAGGCAGATGAGAGCTCGCCGATTGATGTACTCGCTTACCAGTATAAACCGCCTGTGGAAGGCGATAGTGTTAATGGCTTTTCCCTTTTTGTTCCAGCGAGTCTGCAGCCTCATTTTTCTGATTATGATTTACGTCAGGAATTCCCAGCCTTGCCAAGTCATTCTCAGTTTAAAGATGCCTATGCTCGCTACCTCGCATCTCAGGAACAAAAGTGCAAAAAAGTAACTTACGAAAATTCTTCTGGTGAAGATATCTTTCGATGTGAACGTACATGTCAAATTGAAAAACAAGGCAATGTTTTTGTGACAACACATTGCGACTCAAATAAGGTCAAATAAGGAGTAAACTACGTGGCGAAATCAAACCTTAAAGTCAGTGGTGTTTATCTCCTAGGGCAACTTTTTGATGACAGGGGACCAGTTCCAAATAGTCGATATTTTCCCCTACGCAATGTGTGCTTCGCGCATAAAGACGACAGTGAAGGCAGGACTGTCAGTTATGATGGCAAAGGTCACCAAACTCAAACACCACCAAAAGCGGCGCTACTGTACAGTGATGCACTCGGAAAAATTACCTATTTTAACGCGCCTGAATCATTAGATTTGGGGCAAAATTTGCCATTGCAAGGTAATCCTGCATCCGCAACAACGTTTGCCTCTGGCCACTCTCGTTTACTATTTTTTCCGCCTTATTTAGCGCCAATTCACCTTATGAGTGAAGAGGGCAAAGACGGTAAATGGCTGGCGAATCTGTATAATTCGCTTATCTCGGGAGCAGAAACTAAGCCTTTAGAAAATTATTATCAAGTTTCTGAACAAAGTGATTATTCCATCTCTGAACTATTACCAAGTAAAGAGGTCGGTGATAAACACTATGCTGCTGCTATCGGTAAACTTGAGGACTCGATAGAGAAAAAGCAGCTGAGTACGCTAAAAGCCATTGTATTACCTCAGAAATATACGATTGTGGTCCACTTCTCTGATGCCAACTTCGTTCGCGCGACGGTTACGCTGTCGAATTTTCCTTCACAGTTGCGAATTACAGGGGATGCAGGTGGCAGTAATTTAACCGCTGTGAGCACTGTTAAAGAAGTCAAATTCAAAGATATCGACGGCCAAGAAAAGAACATTTATAGCGCTACGTTCTGGGTAAGTTCTGATTCGATATTTAAACTCGACGAGGCGAGCCAGCATTGCCGTTTTGATATTGATCTCTCTACTGTGGACAGAAATGCAACAGCTTATTGGTTAAGGAAAGACTTTCAAAAAAAATACAGTTTTTGCGAACGAGTATTGCACTTACCAATCTCAACCCCGCTTGGGCGCAGTGCTTTGGTGAACGGTAATCCCATCTCGGTAGAGGAAGCACTGTTCAATCAAGCCTCTCACCTTTACCCCAACTTACTGGAAAAACTGAAACAAAGCCCAACTGATTTGCCTGAAAAACTCGCCAGTGAGTCAAAAAACGCAATTGCTCCTCAGATATGGCACAGTGTACAAAGCAATAAAGCGTACATTGAAAGTGCAGCCCAAACGATGCAACACAAGTTAAGTTGGCAAACCGTTGCCAAGGTTGCTGCGGCTTCTGTTGGTGGCAGTGCTGATAGCGAAATGAGAAATATTGCGGGTGCGACAGAGGCTTGTTTGTCCGTTATAAGTAAAGCTAATGATCTTTCAGCGAATACGGCTGCATTTGGCCAGAGTCAAATCGATATGATTAAGTTGTTCGGTGACAAAGGCAATATCTTATTTGACAAGTTGAAAGATAAGATCAATTTGATTGAAGTGCCTTCGCAGTGGCGTCAGTTATTACAAGATACTCAAATAGCGGAAAAAATCGGTAAAGGTTTCACTTTGGCTGATGTCATCATTAAAGGTGGAAACTTAGTCGAGGCTTACAACAAAGACGATAAGGCGAGCAAAAGGCTTGATTCTGTTGTGCTTGAGTACCTTGCGACTGTACAGCAGCCTGGAATGAAATCTTTGGCTAGTATTGGTGATAAGGCACTTTTGGACGCAGAGACTAAGGCACTTGAACAACTCAAAAACCTACTGCCCAAGCTTGGAGACAACGATGAGCTTTCATTAAATACCGAGGTTAAAAAAGGGCGACACATATTCGAATTAAGAAGCACGACGTTTGCTTTTGACCGTAGCGACTCAAATAACCCTAAAGCTAGAGCCAACTTAATTGAATTAGGGGGGATACTATCGCAAATACATCGCCCGATTCCAATTACGATAAAAGGTCACACTTGTTCGCGTGGGTCGATCGAATACAACCAGACTTTATCAGAAGAGCGAGCGAGTTATATACGAGAATGTATATTAGAAGGGATTACGTCTAACCAGGCCGTTTGGAAAACGTGCATACGTGCCATTGGTCTAGGTGAGCGAGAACCGCTTGTCCCCAATGATTCTGAAGATCAACGCCGACGCAATCGTCGCGTCGACTTACTGCTTCATTTTGAAGCAATCTTAGATTACCCAGTTTCTCGCGGTGGACTAACTGTCGTCGAAAAATCCCGTCAAATGATGATTGCTAATGAGATGCAGCTTGACGCGGCCACTTTAGATGCAATAGAACTTGCCCTTGATACTGCCCTTGATGTGGCTTCAGTAACGCCTTTGGGAGCGACTGCTAACTTTATTTATACGGTGGGCAAGGCAGGTTCTTCGCTGTTCTCAAATCTTTATGATTTTATTACTGAAGAAGCAGACACTTTAAAGCTACGAAATAATCTTGAAAAAATACAATACCAAAATATTGTCTCTCAAGAACAAATATTGTCATTTGGTTCAGAAAGTCTCTCTGACGAGATGAAGTCAAGTTATTACAAACGTGCTCACGCGCTGAATGGCTTGAGTCGATTATTGCTTGAACGAAACTATCAAGAAATGTCAGGCGACCATAGCAACGTTTCGATAGAAAATATTAATGATTACATTAAACTTTTTTTGCTCAACGATCAGTGGCAACTTAATGAAAATGGTTTTGGTATGGTCCACCTTGATGAGTTCTTTATGGATTCAGACTATGCACAAGCAGAGCTATCACTCCTAAAAGCCAGCACTTATTCTGCTTACGCACAGCTAGGGGCAAGTATTGCGGGCAGACAGTTGAGCGATTGGTACTCTGACGCTGAGGATAGTGAAAGCCCAAGACCATTTATGGAATACAGCCCAATTCACTACATGGCATCCGCTAATACTCAAGCGCTTGTCAAAATGTTTGAAGTTCCCTTTAAAACTGAAGATCTGGAAGCGCTGTACAAAGGAGCTAAACAGTCAATATCTGTTAAAACGGCTCGTGATGGAGCACCAAAAAAATGGATAGCAATGGATGAGTTCCTAGCAGAATATGGGTCTTTGTCACCGTTTGATGAGGTTAGG
>NZ_JADDYG010000092.1:22439-35446 GCF_015163535.1 Vibrio sp. OPT46
ATTATCGTCGTCTTAGCTAAAGAAGCGGTCGAGTCATTAGAGCCAGAAAAGCGCCGCTTTTTACATCGAGTGGGAATTGAGGTTCAAGCTCGCTGGAATTGGTCGAATTACTCAACTAAGACAGATGCGGTGATGGAAGGGTCCAAAATCGTCAATAAAAGCTCAGAGTACCTGCGAGATATTAAGCCGATAGTTGATAATTTAAATTTGACTTCTAAAGAACAAGCGCTGTTTAACCAGAAATCTGATGATGAAACTTGGGGCGTGATTATCGAACCGTCTTTTGTTTTTGGAGTCAACAAAATTAAGGGAACAAGACCGTGGATTCCGTCCGATTCGCCGAAAAACATATATTTGAACCGCTTGTTTGAAGAAGAAAATAGAGAATTACGCACCGGTGAGTTACCTCTAGAGTATGAGTACCTGGCGGGCATCAAAGGGGTTAATGATTCATTTGAACCTATTAATTATGACTTTTGGGGGACATGGGGGATTTCTACATTCGATCTTTCATTAAGCCCCTCTCGGCTTTATCAATTTGGTAAAAATAAAGACATTAAACATGCTGATCATTTGTTAGTTTCAGGAAGTTTCCTGTCAGCGCCTAAACCAGATGCAGATCAAGGTAGTTTCCCGAAAGTGTTTGATGATCCGACCGTTGAACTCCATATAATGCAGCAAGGTCTTGAAGGTAAATACTCTGATTTCGCGCGGTACTACAAGGAGGAGGTTGAGGATTTTGATTGGAGTAAGTGGGTCAATTGCCTAGCGGTCGTTAAGACTAAACACTGTCCTGATACACATTTCAGTAACCTAGGATTCGCGCCTGGTAAAGTGATAGGTGTTGAGGCCAAATTGCGAGCGGTTGAGCTTACAAACAATATTGATTTTCTACCTGGTGTGTCAGGTGGAACTCACTTCACTTTGGGTAAAGAGGAGTTATATCGAATAGGCACCATTGTTGAAAAAGATAATGAATGGCAGTTTGACGTAATGACCTCACAAAAGCATGGAGCACCATTAAAAACTGAGCTCTCCACTCAGCTAGAGAGCTTACGTCAATCTTATTCAAGAATGAGTTCGAATGAACTTAAAAGTCACGCTATCACCAACTTAGTTGGATTGCACCAGAAGACGGATATCTATGCACAGATTTTCAAGCCCGAATATGTCAATGTATTAGGTTCAAAAGTAGCTGGGCTTAAACCATTTAAGAGAGTTGAGAAGCTAGTTGATAATTTTCACGAATATATTGACCTTCAACTTGAACTTATTGGGCCTATTGGATCAGGTTTACATGCGCAATCAGAAAAATTAAAGCTTAATATACATGCCGTTGACCGTGAGGACATTCCAGTAACTTGGTATAAATGTAAGGATGAGCTAATCAAAGGGGCCGAAGAAATTCTGAAAATAGAGGATAAAACAGACTTATTTTCGAGACAAGAAATAGTAAGCCGTCTAGGAAAAACGCACAATGAGTTTCGACCTATTTTAGAATGGCTGGACAAGGGTGAAGCTAGGCCGAATAGGTTAAGTGATGACCAAATTGAATTGATAAATGATTGGATTTTAAATAAATAAAAAACCGCCTTCGGGCGGTTTTTCTTTTCTTATGACTTCATACTGAATTTAGAATTTTCTTTTTAAGCCCCATCAACCCGCTGCAGAAATGTCGTATTTCTTCATCTTGTGGTTGAGTGTGCTCATTGGCAGCGCCAATTGCTCAGCGGCCTTCTTGGTGTGCCAATTGCAGGCATTTAAGCAATCGATGATTACTGTACGCTCGTATTGGCTGACAACGTCCTTAAGGCTCTTTGAAACGTCTTCTAAATCCACTTGTGCTTGCTGCTCGTAAGCAGGTTGCTCTGGGGTAGGTGAAGCTGCTTTCATGTCGATGCTTGGTACATCTTCTGGGATTTGTTCGCCAAACTCAATGTGAGTAATGGTTTCAAAATCGGACAGTAGCACCGAGCGCTCAATGATGTTCTTAAGCTCACGCACGTTCCCTGGGTATTGGTAGGCAAGGAGCTGTTTACGTACGTTGGCACTTAACCCTGGCGCTTGCGGCAAACCTAGCGTGTTGGTTGTGTGTTGCACGAAATGTTCAGCAAGGGGAATAATGTCCGACTTACGGGCTCTCAGGGGCGGCAATGTAATAGGGAAGACATTTAAGCGATAGAACAAGTCGGCACGGAATCCGCCATCTTTGATTTGCTGCATAAGATTACAGTGGGTTGCGGCGATAACGCGAACGTCCACTTCAATCTCTTTGCTAGTGCCGATTGGGCGAACTTTACGTTCCTGTAGCACACGCAGCAATTTTGCTTGTAGTAGCATTGGCATATCGCCAATCTCATCCAGGAATAGCGTGCCGCCGTTGGCTGCTTCAAACAAACCGACTTTGTCTTTGTCCGCGCCAGTGAATGAGCCTTTCTTATGGCCAAAGAGTTCTGACTCTAATAACTGCTCTGGGATTGCGGCACAGTTCTGTACGATCAAAGGTTGTTCTGAACGATTAGAGTTTTCGTGAATGTATTTCGCGATCACTTCTTTACCAGCGCCCGTTTCACCACGCAACAGAACGTCGACAGGAAGAGATAGCACCTTATCAAGACGATTCAAGACATTGAGCATTTCTTCGCTCTCTGCAATAGGACCTTGATAGGCTTTCTGGGTACGTTTTTTGAGCTGAGTGTTCTCGCGCACTAGGGCTTGATTGTCGGCATTGAGATTTTTTATTACTTGCCCGTATTGCTCTAACCAAACGGCTTGGCGAATATTACTCGCGGCCATACGACAAAACTCAGTCAATGCAGCTTCATTGTCGATAACACTTAAATCGAGCAAGACCAAGAGTCCAATGGTCTTACTTTCGCTATCAATCAAAGGCCAAGCCAGTAAGTTCTCGCTTTTTAGCCCTAGCGTCTGTTCTGTTTGATAGATGCTTTCGCAGTCATAGCCGTTGTACTTATACAACTCGTTAATCAACACCACTTCACCATTACGAATGGCAAAGTTAAATGGATCGTTCTCACTAGCGGAATCAATCTGCAATGCCTCCCAAGGGTGGGAAACAATCGTTTTATCGTTATGGTGAGCGGTACTTGGAATCAACGCCTGGCCAGTCTGGTCCAAAACATAAATGATGCCGTGCTTTGCGAGGGTCATTTGTCTCGCAGCGGTCAACACAGCATCCAAGGTTTGGGTAAGCTGGCTGCGATCAGCCAAAGACTGACTGATCGCAAGTAGGGCGTTACTAAGTTCGCTATGGTTAGCTGAACGCATAGGTTAGTGTTCCTTGCTCATCGACAGACACTTCGATTTGCGTATGTGAATCATCCTTGTCATGCACTAATAGCTGAGTCGATAGTTGCGGCAGCAACTGACGGTTGATGACCGCGTCGATGTTACGCGCGCCCGTTTCAGCAAGGCGACAGTTACCTAGTACGAACTCAACCAAGCTGTCTTCGTAGCTTAGCGACAACTTGTGATGGCTCTGTAGACGCTGAGAAACTTTGTTCAGCTTGTGGTGAATAATTTCTGTCATTGCTTCATCAGACAGCGGAACAAATGGTAGTACTGACATACGTGCCAACAGCGCTGGTTTGAAATGTTGGTTCAATGTAGGGCGAATAGCTTCTGCGATGATGTTTGCATCGATGTCTTTTGATTGATGAACCAAAGATTCAATCTCGTGTGTTGCAAGGTTACTGGTCATGATGATCAGCGTGTTCTTGAAGTCGATGGTTCGGCCTTCGCCGTCGTTCAGCGTGCCTTTGTCGAACACTTGGTAGAACAGGTTCAACACTTCAGGGTCGGCTTTTTCCACTTCATCAAGAAGAACAACAGAATATGGACGTTGACGAACCGCTTCTGTCAGCATGCCGCCTTCGCCGTAACCTACGTAACCCGGAGGTGAACCAATTAGGCGAGATACCGTGTGCTTCTCTTGGAACTCAGACATGTTAATGGTCGTCATAAAGCGCTCACCACCAAACATTTGATCAGCAATTGCACGAGCAGTTTCGGTTTTACCCACGCCACTTGGGCCAACCAGCAGGAATACGCCTGTTGGTGCGTCTGGGTTGCCTAAGCCTGCTTTTGCGGTTTGAATGCCTTCAGACAGTGCATCGATAGCGTATTCTTGGCCTTTGATGCTTTGTGTTAGGCTTTCTTTCAGCTTTAGCGTGGTTTCTGCTTCGTCTTGAAGCATCTTACCCATTGGAATACCAGTCCAGTCCGAGATCACATGGCTGACTTCATCTGGGCCCACTTCAAAGTGAACCAGTGGGTTGCCATTGCGGATTACATCTAGCTGTTCTTGGCAGCCCGAAATTGCAATGCGAACGGCTTCTTCATCCATTTCTGCATATGGAGAAACGTCTTGCTCTTGTTCTGAATCTTCGTCTGCAACAAGCTCTTCTTCGTTTGTTTCGCCAAAGACCAGTTCATGTAAGCGAGAGCGTAGAGCAATCATCTCTTGGATCTGCTCTTTTTCTTTGTGCCATTGCGCTTCTTGTTCTGCTAGCTCTTCTTTCGTTGTTTCCATTGCCAGTTTTAGGTCTGGAATGTTAGCAAGGTTGTGCTTGTCGCCAGTTTGCTGCAGAGCATCACGCTCAAGTGCTTCAAGCTCGCGCTGTTGAGCTGCAAGTTCTTGCTGCAGAGTCTCAACAGAAGCAGGAATGGCATTAAGGCTGATGTTCACTCGTGCACACGCCGTATCTAGTACATCGATCGCTTTGTCTGGCAGTTGACGGCCAGAGATGTAACGAGCAGAAAGTGCTGCCGCAGCAGTGATAGCATCGTCACGCACGTAAACGTTATGTGACTTCTCGTATGCTGGGCGCAGACCACGAATGATCAATGCTGCTTGCTCAGGAGACGGTTCGTCGAGTTTCACCAATTGGAAACGACGCGCAAGAGCAGGATCTTTCTCGAAGTACTTCTTGTATTCCGACCATGTTGTCGCAGCGATGGTTTTCACTTCACCACGCGCTAGGGCTGGTTTTAGCAAGTTTGCCGCGTCGCTGCCGCCCGCTTGGTTACCACCGCCAACAAGGGTGTGTGCTTCATCGATGAAAAGAATGATAGGGGTTGGCGAGTTTTTCACTTCATCCAATACCGCGTTTAGGCGTTTTTCGAATTCACCTTTTACGCTTGCACCAGCTTGCAGAAGACCCATATCTAGCCCGTAAAGCTCAACACCTTTGAGGTTGTCTGGTACGTCACCTTGTACAATCTTAAGTGCCAAACCTTCTACTACTGCGGTTTTACCAACGCCCGGTTCACCAACAGCAATAGGGTTGTTTTTACGGCGACGAGCAAGAATGTCCACGATTTGGCGGATTTCTTGGTCGCGGCAGAAAACAGGGTCGATTTCGCCTTTGCGTGCTTTACCAGTGAAGTCGGTTGTGAACTTGCTCAGTGCTGAGCCATCCTCACGAGCTTGTGTTTTCTCTGAAGTAGCAACTTGCGCCTCAATAGAGTGGCTTGTTAGCTCTGCAAAGTTACGCTTAAGGCTGTCAGGGTTTACCGCTTCAAGGATAGAGGCGTAACCATGTTTGCCGTAACGTAGTGGGTTGCTAACAAGAGTAAGGAGTAAGGCACCAGAGCGGATTTGTGTTTCGGATAGATCTAAAGAAGAAACCAGCCAGCTTTCTTGCAACCATTCGATTAATAAAGCAGAAAAAACAGGTTTGCTGCCATTTCCTTTGGCGTTGGTGTCGAGTGTGGATCGAACCGATTGTCTTAATAAGTTCTCAGAACAATCAAAATGACTTAATAAGACGTCAAAATCACTATTTGGCCTTTCTAATAGACTCAGTAAATAATGCTCAATTTGAACTTCGTTTGCTTTTTCAGAGACTGCAAGTGCAGCGGCGTCTTCTAATGCTACTTTTGCAATCGGGTGTAGACGCTGAATTAATGAAGAAAGGTTTATATTTATCATAGCCATTTTATTCTTTAGAGGAAAAGAGGTAGCAGCTATTATACTAAAAGTGATTGCGTTCTTTTTTTATCAAGATATTTTGACTATCGTTTGTTGGTTATTTTTAATGATTATTGTGACATTAATGTTTGTGGTTATTTTAATGGCGTTGTTATTCTAAATTAATTGATAGTAAAAGTGTCGGATTTATTAGTTTTAATGACTTTATTTACACGGTTTTATATGGTTATTTTAACTTTTTAAAGTTAGAACAATTTATTATTATCTTAATCCAACTTTTTGGTTTTTTATCCAATAAATTGTACTCAAGATATTAGTGAATAATGTCTTAATTTATTTAAATTGTTGTTTTTATTGCATTTTTAAAGTTGGCACGGACTTTGATTATACCAAGTAGTCGCGGTGATAAGCGATTTGGTGATTTAAACAAAACAGATTTTAGAAAAGGAAATAGCGATGCCAACTCCAGCATATATGTCTATCCAAGGTGAGACTCAAGGCCATATTACTAAAGATACTTACTCTGCAGATTCAGTAGGTAACACATGGCAAGAAGCTCATGTTGATGAGTTCCTAGTACAAGAACTTGATCACGTGCTAACAGTTCCACGTGATCCACAAAGTGGTCAGCCAACTGGTCAACGTGTACACCGTCCACTTGTTGTAACTAAAGTTCAAGATCGCTCATCTCCACTACTATTCAACGCACTAGTATCTGGCGAAAAACTTCCTGAGTGTGTGATCCGCTTCTACCGTACTTCAGTTCAAGGTAAACAAGAGCACTACTACTCAATCAAATTGATTGATGCGCTACTTGTCGATATCCAAACTCGTATGAACCACTGTCAAGACGCAGCAACAGCTGACCGCGTGACAGAAGAAGTGCTTAAGTTCACTTACCGTGCGATCGAAGTAACTCACGAAAACTGTGGTACTGCGGGTAACGACGACTGGCGTGCTCCACGCGAAGCTTAATTGCTCGTCGCGTAAAGATTCAGGGCCAACGATTGTTGGCCCTAATTCGATTATTTGTATCAGGTAAAAGATATGGTGAATGACGTAGAATTTAAATTTGAAGTGCCTGGATGTGGGCATGAATTTCGGGTTGAGAGCTTTCATGTTCATGAAGAGTTATCTAAGCCTTTCCACATCAATCTCTCATTACTTTCACTTGATCCAGATATCTCGTTCGATGAGTTAATACGTAAAGCAGGAACGTTGACACTTTACGGACAAGGTGTTGGGGCTGCGCGCGTGTTCAACGGCGTGGTGAATGAAGTTCGTTACTTAGGGACTGGACGTCGTTTTTCTCGTTATCAATTAGTCTTGGTTCCTCAAGCTTGGTTCTTATCTCAGCGCCAAGATTGTCGTATTTTCCAGCAAAAGTCAGCGCAAGACATCATCACAGAAGTACTCGATGATGGGGCAGTCACCGATTACCGATTTGAAGTGTCGGGTACTTATCCTCCAAAAGAATACGTTCTGCAATACCGTGAGTCTGACTTGCACTTCGTGCAGCGTATGATGGCTGAACACGGTATGTGGTATTACTTTGACCATAGCGATTCAAATCATACGATGGTCATTGTCGACAGTAATGACGCGATTGCACCTTTGATAAGCTCGCCACTAAATGCTTCTTACATTGGGCCGATTGTTTATCATGCCGATGGTGGCGGTGTTGCCGATCGCGAACATATCTCTGATCTCGAGTTAGTTAACCGCGTTAGAACGGGACAGGTTACGTATACAGATTACAACTACGAACACCCTAAAATTCCACAAGAGATGACACAGGCTGGCGAGCTAGACCAAGATCTCAAGCAGTTTGATTATCCTGGACGATACGTCGACCCGCTGATGGGGCAGGTGAGAACCACGGAGTGGATGTCGGAACACATAGTCGATAATCAACAAGTGGAAGCAACGAGTGACGTAATGCGCTTAGCATCTGGTTACAGCTTTAACGTCAGTGACCACCCGCGTTCTGAGATTAACCGCGATTACCTCATGTTGTCTGTAATGCACACAGGTCAAGATCCGCAAGTGCATGAAGATGAAGCGAGTGGTATGCCAACCACTTACTACAACCAGTTCTCGTGTATTCCACGTGATGTGGTGTTTAAAGCGCCTAAACTAGCGGCACCAGTAGTGGATGGCCCTCAAACGGCGGTCGTTGTAGGACCAGAAGGTGAAGAGATTTACACCGACAAGCTTGGTCGAGTGAAAGTACAGTTCCATTGGGATCGCTACGGTGATAACAACGAGCATTCAAGCTGTTGGATTCGTGTAAGCCAATCCATGGCTGCGCCAACATGGGGCGCAGTTTATTTGCCGCGTATTGGCCACGAAGTCGTAGTAACTTTCCTTGAGGGGGACCCAGATCGTCCGTTAGTTACGGGCGCAGTTTACAACGGTTTGCATTTCCCACCTTACTCTTTGCCAGAAAACAAAACTCGTACCACGTTCCGCACGCAAACGCACAAAGGAACAGGTTACAACGAGTTGAGTTTTGAAGACGAAGCGAACCAAGAAGAAGTCTATATTCACGCTCAAAAAGACATGTCGACCAAGGTACTCAACAACCGTTACCGTGATATCGGTCAAGATGAATTCTTGAAGGTTGCACGTCACCAAACGAATGAAGTTCATGGTGACCATAAAGAAACCATTCATGGGCATAAAACGACACAAGTAAACAGTACGTTTACCGAGACAGTCGAGCAAGACGTTACCGTCACATACAACGCGAACGAAGCCCAGTATGTGAAAAACAATTCTGACTTAGAAATTGGTGATAACCGTACGACTAAGATCGGCAAAAATGATGACTTAGATATTGGCGAAAACAGTAACCTTACTATCGGTGCGTCTAAGAGTTCAGATATTGGTGCGGATGATAACCAGACGGTTGGTGGCAACCTAACGGTATCAGTGAAAGGTAACACCGCTTATAAAGCTGATGGTGCAACGCAAATTATCAGTGGCGACAAGATTGTATTGAAAACGGGTGGTTCCTCTTTAGTGATGAATAGTGATGGTTCAATAAAGTTATCAGGCTCGGCTATTACGATCGAAGGCAGTGACAAAGTCGTCGTGAAAGGTGGCAACGTAGTGGTTAACTAACAATGGAAAAACAACCTCTTACAACAGAAGTAATATCAGAGCAGCAAGCCGAATCAACGGCTTGCTTTTCGCGTTTTGGAAGAATAGTGGGTATCAATGAGTCTACGGGCAGTGTGCGAGTTGATTTTGATGGTAACCCATTTAAGCAGCCACTCACTGCGAGACTAGGACGTGGCTTTCGTCGTTCTGAGCTGCAAATGGCTATCGATAATCGATTAAGTTGTCGAGTTGAATTTTTGAACGACGACTTAAGCTTGCCTCTTGTGACGGACATTTTCTTCTCCATTCTGGATGACTCTGACGAGTTTGTATTGCGAGCGAAGAAGATGGTTATCGAGACAGAACAAGAGTTGGTAGTCAAAAGTGGTGAGACAGAAACTCGCTATAGCGGGCGCGATGGACGAATTACCACTAAAGCGAAGTACGTCACTTCTCAAGCAGAAAAAGCACAAAAAATTCAAGGCGGAACGATCGCAATTAACTAATTACCTAGCATTAGCTAATTTACGTCGAGTTAGCTAATTACTTTGTATTAACTAATTGCAATCGCGTTATGGCACGCTAATAACGGATAACTAGATGCGACAAAGAATCGGTGTCGAGCACCTAAAGGCACCCATAACCAATCAAGAAGTCGAAGGCGCGTTAGCAAAAGCTGATCGCGCTGTGAATGACCTTTCCCAGTTGCCGGTAACATGGCTGGATTTCTGTAATGAAAAGCTGTCCATTGCTTCTGAAAGTATCGGGTTTTTAATCAGGCAGCGAGTTCAAATTCACAAAAGGGGTTATCCAAGTCGTGAGTTGGCGTATCTCAAGCTGATCGAACGCCAAATTGAAGAACTGAAGCAGGTGTACTTGTCGTTTTATCGGCTAGCACCGGGGTTGATTCATCAGTTAAGAGGCCAGGAGCCAGAAATCTACAGCTGGCTGATGCTACAGGGCGAGTTGGGCTCAGAGTTGGATAACCTTTTGTGCGGATTGAGTTTACTCGAAGATATTGACGCTAAAACCGCAATGGTCATTGCCGTACAATCTCCGGTTGAATCTATGGATAGCACGCTTTCGGAGCTTATTGAGGGTAATGCGACATCCAGTGCGTTTTACTTTGAATGCTTACGTGTACGTCAAACATTAAGTGTTTCTCTCATCAAGCGCTGGCACAAAGCCAGCATCATTAGCTCTCATGTTGCTTTGCCACTGCTCGCTTTACAAGACGTGAAAGAGGGGATTGATTGGCTCAATGACAATGCAGGCAGCGAACAATATCTATTTGAACGTTTGATTACCAAACGTGACAGAGGCACTTGGTTCCGTCAGTGCTTTGGCATCGAACCAAATGGATTACCATCAGCGCAAGTGCTCACTTATGCCAAGTTACTTGAGTTAAAAGAGTTTGAGGCGTTTGATATCTCTTCTTCATTAGCACCTGTTGATTTTGCGCTGGGTGGTAATTGGAAACTGGTGCCCCAAATCATCGAGCACTTGGAAAGTCTGGAGGAAGCTGAAGGTGAAATTTGGCTTCAAGCCTTGTATGTCGTCTACGGAAAGCTTCTTCCTCTGAATCCGCAAGATGTTGGTGTCGAGTATGAATGGGAAGAGATCGTCGATCTGCTCAATGAGTGGGTGGAAGATGAAAAATATATCCGAAATCTACCAAGCCGCTTGGGTTACGCATTGAGCTTCGAGTCTACGTTAGCTGCGATGCAAGATTCTAACGTTGATGTGCTGTTCCGCTATTGGCTATGGCGTCAACTCTGTATTCAATCCAGAGCCTACGTGCCTTGGGATATGGCAATGCCGATTCATCAACAAGACTGGAACTTTAACAATTTAAAGGCCGCACCTTCTGCGAGCGAACGATTCAACTTAAGGAATAGCAATGCAGTTATGGGATATTGAGGCGCACCCTGAGCTATCACTTAAAGGTCGTTTTCAACGTGACGAAAACGGCGATGAAGTGTGGGTTGTGGTCGCCAAACGCACATGGCAATTCGATGGTGTGGTTTGGCACGAATTAGGTGAAAGTGAAATCTTCGATGATCCCCAATATTTGGGCGAAGAAGGCTTCTCTGCGATGAAAGTTGACCACGAGTTCGCGTATACCAAAGACAACACAGATGTACTTGTTTACGGCAAAGCGCGCAGTTACGCGAAAAAGCCAGTGACATACCAAGAGTGTCGCGTGTTGATTGATGGTCATATCGATAAGATTCTCGCTATTCACGGGGAACGCGTATGGGTTGAGCATGCTGGCAGTATCACGCTGAGCAATCCAGTCCCATTTATTGAAAAAGACATTGATTACACTTGCGCGGTAGGCGGTGATTTACGTAACCGAATAGGTGGTGGGGTTGCCGACTCCAACAAAGAATTGCTTGAACAGAAAGTACCCTCGATTTTTTATCCCCGAGAGGACTGGAGTGCCGCCGCGAAAAAGCTACGCGTTGCGGGGTTCGGGCCTGTGCCTCCGTTCTTTGAGTCGCGCCAGAAGCTGGCCGGCACGTTCGATGACGATTGGATTGAGAATCGCAAGCCAATGTTGCCACTCGATTTTGATAAGCGGTTCTTCCAAAGCGCGCCTATTGATCAACAGTGCAAAGGCTTCCTTCGTGGGGGGGAGCGTTTGATGATGAGTGGTTTTTGTCATGATGACACGCTTTCATTTCGAATTCCTAAAGAAAAATACCGTGCGATCGCGACGTTTAAAGGTCAAAGTTATCAAGCTGATATGGCGATGTACACCTTATTCGTTGATGCGGAAAAGAAAACTATATCAATCAGTTACACCGCTGCGTTTCCTTGTCAGGGCAAGGAGCATTTGTTGGTGTCGACATCCATCACTAAGTTGGAAGAGGTAAGCGAGCATGCATAATTCAACAGGCCGTTACGTGCTAGGGATGGAAGTGATGACGCCAACCGGTATGAATTTAGATATTGCTAGTGCAGTTTCGTATGCTGATTTAGGAAGATTCGACCAATGTGTAGGGGATGATGGTATCGAGCGTTTTACTTACGCCAAAATCGAATACACCAAAGAAAGTGAGCAGTTTGAAAAAACGTGTGAGTTAATCACCCACTTGCTTGATTCATTATTAGCACAGTTACCACGTTCATTGAGACCAATACCTTTGCTTATAGCGGTGCCTGTGTCTGTTTCTCTAGTAAAGGTGCAAGAATGGCTTGGTGAAAGTAACTATGCTGAATTTCTCTCTGTGGTGAATGCTGTTCATGCCAGTGGGCCTAGTTTCGTTCTCCAGGCCATGAAATCATTGGATAAATATGATGCTATGATGTGTATCAGTGTCGATTCCTTGGTGAGTTCGATGCAAACACTCATCGACGATGCGATGGTAATTAGTACCAATAATCCATGGGGCGTTATTCCGAGCGAGGGTGGGGCGGGTTTAATTCTTTGTCGAAAAAACACCGTAGAAACATTGAAACTTAAGCCTCAAGCGCAGCTTGGCTACATTGATACGGAATTAAACACTTCAGACCGAAGAGGCATGTTTCGACTTGTTCAACGTGCGAGTAAAAAGCTCGATTCATTTGGTGAAGTGTATTCCGATATGACGAACCTTCGTATGCACTCGGAAGATTACGGTTTTGCTCTGGGGGCGAAAGCAGAACGATTCACGAACCCAGAACAACCGCAGCTTATCAATGAGTTGTGGGGCACGATGGGCATTTGTTCTTCTCTCGCTTTAATTGCCTTTGCGGTCAGAGAGCACCACTTTAAGCAACCAACTACGTTGTTAATGTTCGACTTTCATGGTGACAAAGGAGTTCTCCAATTACTGCAATGTTAGTGGGCACTCATCGATCAAATAGCAATGAAAATATACTCATATTATTAGGTTGAAGTTTGTAACACGAAAAAGCGTATAACTCATGCAGTGAAAGCGTAAGTAAAAAGGTCTAATAAGTT
>NZ_JADDYG010000092.1:35456-37193 GCF_015163535.1 Vibrio sp. OPT46
GGCAATGAAAATATACTCATATTATTAGGTTGAAGTTTGTAACACGAAAAAGCGTATAACTCATGCAGTGAAAGCGTAAGTAAAAAGGTCTAATAAGTTAGTAATAATAACTAAAATAATAGGCTTACTGTTTGTTTTAAATACCAACCTTGATACAAGTACGTTCAAGAAAATATTATTCAACTCTAATAATATTTATTCTATGAAAGAGTACTAAGTGTCTAATAATCAGAGTACAGCCAAAGGATATATCGATCAGTTGGTTGTTAAAGCTATTGAGAAAAAGAAACTGAATGAGCAAAGGCTAGCAGAAAAAAATAAGCCGAAGCTTGAGTACGTGCTTTTTTCACAGTTTGATGTATTAGACAAGCTTCCTTCTAGAAATGGTAAGACAACGGTTTACCATCTTGCAAAAAAAGGGCAGCCAGAGAAGCAAATCTGTTGCAAAGTTATCAATGATGACTCGCCAGAATTTGCGAGCAAAATGTTGATTAACGAAGCGAGCAGGCTGGAGCTTTCTCAACACCCTAGCGTGGCTAACTTTGTAAAAATCGGCAACGAATTCGAACGCCCATATTTGATGTACGAGTGGATCCAAGGTGAATCACTGGCAGAAAAAATGGAGCGTCATTCTTCTAAAGGCTTCCGCCACGACCACATCGCTTGGTTGGTGTATCAACTCGCTGGCGCTCTAGAGTTTATGCATACAAGAGGTATCTGCCATCTTGATATTAAACCATCTAACGTATTAGTGAGTGAAGGCGATTACGTTAAGCTCATTGATTTCGGCGCTGCTCGTTACATTGGAGAGACAGAACCTTACGCAGAAGCAAGCTTGAGCTACGCTTCCCCTCTTTATATAGAAACTGGCATCGCGGAACCGCAAGATGATGTTTACTCTCTCGCTTTGCTCGCTGGACATCTATTTTTAGGCTCAATATTTGGTGATGCTTGGAATAAGCAGTTAAAAGACCGAAAGCGTCCGGCTTTGATCCCGGCTCATATTTGGAAATTGCTGAAAGAAGTCATCAACAAACCAAGAGGGCATGGCTATACCGCTATTTCTTTTGCTCAACAGTTAGCGCGAATCGATACGCAATCAATTAGCTCAAATTCTAACGCACCAATTTTCAGTAGCTTGCGTAACGCGGACTTGCTGCTTACACACTGTAAGCCAAATGATAAAACGGCGTATGGTCGCTTTAAAATATTAGAGGCGAGCTTAGTGTTGAGTGTGCTGGCAACAGCAGGAAGTTATTTGTATCAACAGAATAAAGATCAATTGGATGCCATTTTTTCCCGAGGTGTCACTACTGTAACTCACGTTATTACGCCCTCTGAAACGGCTTCTTTTTTGGCTCAGCCTCCATGGAAAATCAAAGAAGAATTGTCTCAAGCTACTCAGAGTATTGATATGACAGAAGCTTATCGAACAGCATATCAAGCTCAGCAGTTAAGCCTCTCGAATTTATATGAAGAAAAACAGGCTCAGTTAACGTCGTATCAATCGTTAGCGGATGGCTTACCAATGGCATTAGTCGAATTACGTAAGGAGCTTGTCACCTTGCGAGAAACCCTTGTTCGTGACGGTGCCCTGTTTCCATATGCGGATGAGGCGTTGACTAAAGTGATGTCTGGATTAAATGTCGCGTCTATCGATTCCATGAAAGTATCTGCCATAGCTGGCAGTCGAGATAAGCAGATTGCTCGCTTAATTTTAGATGGTGAAGCTAAGCT
>NZ_JADDYG010000092.1:37203-48083 GCF_015163535.1 Vibrio sp. OPT46
TCTGTTTCCATATGCGGATGAGGCGTTGACTAAAGTGATGTCTGGGTTAAATGTCGCGTCTATCGATTCCATGAAAGTATCTGCCATAGCTGGCAGTCGAGATAAGCAGATTGCTCGCTTAATTTTAGATGGTGAAGCTAAGCTCGCAGAAAATGAAATGAAAGAGGCATGGTTGTTAAACCAGTCACAAGCCTATTTTTACAACCAAATCTTACCAAAGGCTGTGATGGAAAATATTAATGACTCCATCGATAAACATGCAGAGGCGCACTTTTACACCAAAGCAATTGAAGAAGCCGAATTAGCCAAAGCCTACTTCGGTAATACGCCAGAACTAGACAAAAAAATAAAGGATTTAATCGTCGCAAGAAGCGAATTTATTTTGTTTAGCACCGTGATGGAGCAATCCGTTTACGACAAACAAAAGCTACATGAATCCCTTGCCGATTTAGAACGGAATGCACCAAGTAAATTTACAGAAATCACGAAAATTCTAGATAGCATGGCGTCGGATGCGATAGAGCAGAGCCATCGATTATCTAAGCCAGCAAATGGCGCAATTGCGGTAGCGCGTGCGTTGAGAGATTACTTGACTGAAGGAGACGTGAATTTTGTCCAACATTGATATCGATCGTCTGCTTAATCCTATTTCTGATGAATCTCCAGTGGGAAACGATGCCCGTTACGAGTTTTGCTATGAAATGATGGAGTCCGAAGTGAAGAAATTCGGTTCCTTGTTTGGCGAAACAGTAGATTGGAGCGTGGTAAAAACGCACGCGACTGAAGTTCTAGAGCACCACAGTAAAGACTTAAAAGCCATTTGTTACCTCGTTCGCGCGCTAACAGAAGAGTTTGGTCTGCAAGGCTTTGAACAAGGGTTGAAGCTGCTTAGTGAGGCGTTAAATCGCTTTGGCGTTGAACTGTATCCTTCGCGAAAGCGGGGTCGAGATGGCGCGGTCGAATGGTTGAACCATCAGTTTAAACTGGTCAGCAGCAAGTTAGCGGAAAGCGCTCAGTCATGGGATTTGGTATCAAACTGCATTTCGACTATTGAAGAAGTGCAGCGTCAGTACGACGAGGTTTATCAAGACTCAGAAGCGGATTTCTTTGAGATTCGCACTCAACTCAATGTTTTATCTCAACAAGCGGCGGCTGATGAGCAGAGCGATGAAGCAGTCGTTAACGTCGAACAAGCGGCGCCTGCACCAGCTACGCAGCCTGCTGCCGCAGAAACGCCAGCGCAGAGTGAAGTGCAAACCGCACCGGTGAAGGCGGTTCCGCCGGCCCCTAAACCTGCGCCAGTTAAGAAAGCGGTGGCAAAAGAAGTGGATGTCGATACGGACTTCTCTTCGCCGACGGCTTCTAAGCGCACCTTGAAGAAGGTTGCGGAAGTCATGCTTCATGCGAACCCAAGTGATCCGCTGGCTTACCGGATTTATCGTCATCTGACTTGGGATGACATTGATGGTCTACCCGACCACCAAAATAATCAAACGCCTTTGAGCTTGGCAGTGTCGTCCGATCAACAAGCGGAATACCGAGATAAAGCTGACCAAGAAAGCGACATCGACACCATTAAGCGTTTGGAGCGCACATTAACGGATGCGCCGTTTTGGCTGACGGGCCATTACTTCGTGTATTCGATGCTTAATAACTTGGGCTTTGATGATGCAGCGTTTGCTGTGAAACAAGAAGTGACGCGTTTTGTTGAATCGCTAGAGGGCATCGAGCACCTCTCATTTAAGAATTCTATACCATTTGCAGATGAAGCGACCTTGAGCTGGTTATCGACTCAAGATACTACTTCTTCGACTTCTCAACCCGTTGTTCAAACGGTTGTGATTTCGCAGGAAGACTCGCTGCCAATGGAGGATATCACTCTAGAAAATCTAGGGGAATGTGCCGCAGAGCTTGCCCGTAAACTTGAGCTGGATAGCTCGGGACGTGGGCAGTTCATGCTGTATTTACAATTGATAGCAGCTTACCAGTCTGTTGGATTATACCCGTTGTGTTTGCCGTATCTTGAGAAGGGGTGGGAAGTACAAAAAGCGTTTAATCTCGCGAGCTGGGAACCCCACTTATCGTCACAGTTAGAAGACCTAATTCGAAAAACACTCCATCGGTTATTTGGAAGCAAGGATCTTCTACCTGAGAAGTATGAAGAGTGGAAAGCAATTTACGACTAATTAAAGAGTTAGATAAGGAACGAATTATGTCACGTGACGGCTCGGTGGCTCCTAAAGAGCGAATTAATATCCGTTATGTTCCAGCAACTGGCGATACGCAAGAAGACGTAGAGCTGCCGCTAAGCATGATGGTAGTTGGCGACTTTACTGCGCGTGCAGATGAGACACCAATTGAAGAACGTACTCCAATTAACATCGACAAAGACAACTTTAACGAAGTGCTAGAGGGCATGTCTCCAAACGTTAAAGTCAACGTTGAAAACCGTCTTTCTGATGAAGAAGGCGGCCAGATTGGTGTTGATCTGACCTTCCAAAACATGAAGGACTTCTCTCCTGAAGCGATCGCGAAAAGTGTACCTGAACTAAACAGCCTACTTGAGCTTCGCGAAGCCTTGGTTGCACTTAAAGGTCCTCTAGGAAACGTGCCTGCGTTCCGTAAGAAGATCGCATCGGTTCTTCAAGATGAAGAAGCGAGAAAGAAACTGTTGGATGAACTAAGCATTGGCAACGACCAAGACGCGAAAGAAGAGTAAGGGATATCATGTCTGCAGAAGCACAAGCGCCAGAACAAGAAGCAGCCTTAGTTGAATCAGGCTCACTTCTGGATAGCATTCTTAACGAAACACGTTTAAAGCCAAGTGATGAAGGTTTTGACGTTGCAAAACGCGGCGTAGAAGCATTCATCAGTGAGCTACTAAGCAGTTCGAACACAGAGAAAGTCGACCAATCTCTGGTTGATCTGATGATCTCTGAAATCGACCAAAAATTGTCTAAGCAAGTTGATGCAATTCTTCACAACGAAGAAGTTCAAGCGATTGAATCAACGTGGCGTGGCCTTAAGTACCTGGTTGATCACACTGACTTCCGCGAGAACATTCAAATTGAACTGATCTCTGCGAAGAAAGACGAAGTTCTTGATGACTTCGAAGACGCTCCAGAGGTGGTGAAGTCTGGCCTGTACAAGCAAATCTACACACGTGAATACGGCCAGTTCGGTGGTAAACCTGTTGGCGCCGTCATTTGTGATTACGCTATGTCAGCTTCGTCGCCTGATATCAAATTGATGGAATACATGGCTAACGTAGGTGCAATGTCTCACGCACCATTCATCACGTCGGCATCGGCTAAATTCTTTGGTCTAGACAGCTACGAAGAGCTGCCAAACCTAAAAGATCTGAAGTCTGTATTCGAAGGTCCACAGTACGCGAAATGGCGTGGTCTGCGTGAGCACGAAGATGCGCGCTACCTAGGTCTATGTACGTCTCGCTTTATGCTACGTACACCTTACTCTGTTGAAGATAACCCAATCAAGGCGTTTGACTACGATGAGCAAGTAACAGACAGCCATGATAACTACCTATGGGGCAACTCAGCGTACGCGATGGCGTCTAAGATCAGTGAATCATTTGCTAAGTACCGTTGGTGTCCGAATATTATTGGTCCTCAAAGCGGTGGTACTGTACAAGATCTACCGGTTTACAACTTTGAAGCTATGGGTCAAATCGAGACTAAGATCCCAACCGAGATCCTGGTTTCTGACCGTCGTGAGTATGAGCTAGCAGAAGAAGGTTTCATTGCGCTAACCATGCGTAAAGGTTCTGACAATGCGGCGTTCTTCTCTGCAAACTCTGTTCAAAAACCAAAAGTGTTTGCGAACACGCCGGAAGGCAAACAAGCCGAGATGAACTACAAGCTAGGTACTCAGCTTCCTTACATGTTCATTATCAACCGTTTAGCGCACTACATAAAAGTGCTACAGCGTGAGCAAATTGGTTCTTGGAAAGAGCGTTCTGACCTAGAAATCGAACTGAACAAGTGGATTCGTCAATACGTTTCTGACCAAGAGAACCCGCCAGCGGAAGTTCGTGGTCGCCGTCCGCTTCGTGCTGCGAAGGTTGAAGTATCAGACGTAGAAGGCGATCCAGGCTGGTACAAAGTATCGATGTCTGTACGTCCTCACTTCAAGTACATGGGCGCAAGCTTCGACTTGTCTCTAGTTGGTAAGCTAGACCAATAACCCATTACTGAAACCATCAAGCAGCCAGTGAAGACTGGCTGCTTTTTTCGTAGGACCGCATATGGAAAAAGGTTACCGTCTTTTAGAGCGGATCGAGCTAGGAGAACCAAAAAACTGCTACGAGAAAGTGGTGTCTCATAAGCATTTGATTGAATCCATTCACTCGCATCTCGCTGACTTGTTGAATACGCACTCCGGCAACGCAATGATCGACAATGAGTATGGTCTGCCAGATTTTAACGACGTACTTTCTAACAACACAAACCTCGTTCGCCATATTCAAAAAAACATCACGTCAACCATAGAACGCTTTGAGCCCCGACTGTTTAATGTCGAGGTTCATTACCGTGAAGACCACCATAATCCATTACAACTCGGCTTTGGTATTCGCGGCGAAGTTTCCCATAACGGCGGTAAAGTCCCAATGTCGATCGATGTCTACATGGGAACCGACGGCCAATTTAACGTTTAGTAGGTGCCACTTGAGTAACAGTAAATACTTTCAAGATGAACTCACGTATTTACGCGAGTCGGGTAGTGAGTTTGCCAAATATCATCCGAAGTTAACTCACTTTCTCTCTGAAGGAACTTTTGATCCAGATGTCGAACGACTGCTGGAAGGTTTTGCTTTTTTGACCGGACGCATCCGCGAAAAGATTGACGATGAACTTCCTGAGCTAACGCAATCTCTGATGACTTTGCTGTGGCCACATTACATGCGTTCGATCCCGTCTTTGTGCATTAGCGAACTAAAACCGCATACCGGAAGTGTTACTGAGAAAACCGTGGTGAAACGTGGTGCGGAAATGGCCAGCGAGCAGGTAGAAGGCACGCAGTGTTTGTTCCGTACTTGTTATGACGTCAATCTATACCCAATTACGATTACTAACATTGAACAAACTAACAGCCGCACCAGTTCGATGATTGATGTGACGTTATCGACGGAGCATGGCCTGGAACTGTCTCGGATCGGCTTAGACACGCTGCGATTGCATCTGCATGGTGAGATTCATATTACTCGCACCGTCTTCTTATGGATGTTCCGTTATCTAGATTACGTCGAGCTGGATGTTGGTGGCGGCTACAAACATCGTTTAGGGCCAGAATACGTTAAGCCAGCCGGGCATGAAGAGGACGAGGCGCTGTTGCCTTACAGCAAAAATTCCTTTGCAGGCTACCGTTTGCTGCAAGAATTCTTCTCTTTGCCAGATAAGTTCATGTTCTTCGACATCAAGGGCTTAGAGTGGCTAAAAGGCATTCCGCAACGCAGCACGGTCAAAATCAAATTCCACTTTAAGCGTGCTTTGCCTTCAGAAGTGGTACTTAAAGATAAACACTTAAGGTTGCACTGCACACCTGCGGTTAACTTGTTTGAAAAAGACGGCGATCCAATCCGCTTAGAGCATCGACGAAACGAGTACAAGGTGCGTCCACAAAGTAACACTCAGGAGCATTACGAGGTTTATTCCATTGAGCAAGTGGAGAGCTGGAGTAAAGACGAGCGTCGCCGAAAACCACTGATTGAATTTGAATCGTTTGAGCACCAAATCAACCAGCGTGATAAGCGAGAATTCTACAAATCCAAAGTGGGCGAGCGAGTAAGCGGAAGAGGGTTAGAGCGCTATATCTCATTCCATACTCACAATGGCGACATCGCGGATTTAGGGACTGAAACAGTATTGATGAAACTGCAATGCAGTAACGCAGACTTAGCGGAGCGCCTGTCAGTAGGAGACATCACTTACGCGACGCACAAATCGCCAACGTATGCGACGTTTAAAAACATTACTAAGCCAACACAGTCAGTAAGTCCTCAGGTTAATGGTGAACTTCAATGGCAGTTGATTGCCAACATGTCGCTCAACTACTTGTCTTTGGCCAATATCGATGTGTTGAAAGTGTTGCTCTCGACTTACGACTTCCACTCTCGAGTCGATAGACAAGCCCACCGCGCGTCGATTCATCGACTTGATGGCATTATTTCTTCAGAGATGAAACCAATCGATCGCGTATTTCGTGGTGTATCTGTGCGTGGTAACCAATTCAAGCTCGTGACGGACTCTAAGTTCTTCGTAAATGAAGGCGATATGTTCCTTATGGCCACGGTATTGAATGAATTTATCCGTTTGTATTCGAGTGTGAACTCCTTTACCGAACTAGAGGTGTTCGATGAAGCGACGGGCGAGGTTTACAACTGGGCAAGCCTAATCGGGCAGCAGACGATACTATGATTAACACACTTTCTGATAAGTCGAATGAGTTTAGTTTCTACCAAGCGGTGTTGCTGTTAGAGAAACACTACCAGTTGGAGCCAAACTCAAATTTTGTTGCCGTGGGCGAGAACAAATACTTCCATCAAGAGCGAATTGAGTTCAGCGTGTCGCCAAACCTGTGCTTTCCAAAGAGTGATATGGATTTTATTACTCATATGGAAAGAAACGGAAAGCAATATTCACGTATTGAGACGAACTTTCTTGGCTTGCATGGTTCAAGCTCGCCCCTGCCAGCGTCTTACACTGAGAAACTCGTCGGTCGTGATCCCGATGATAACCCAGTGAAGGATTTCTTCGACTTTTTCCACAACCGCTATACAAGCTTACTGTATCGTGTTTGGAAGAAATACCGATATCACGTGCAGTACAAAAGCGGGGCAAGCGATGCGTTTTCTGGGCGCATACTGCATTTGGCTGGTCTCTCTAGCGTTATGCAAGATTGTGAAGTCGCGGAGTTAGATCGAGCGAAAGTTCTGTCTTACGTGAACCAGTTATCTACGCGTACACGTTCACCTAAGCTTATTTCCGGTATTGTTTCGCACTACTTTTCACTGCCGAATGTGCGAATCGAAGAATGGGTTTATAGACGCGTAGAAATCGCTGAAAGCCAGCGTAACAAACTCAATCGTTCCAATTGTGTATTGGGGCAAAGCTTACACTTGGGACAAAGCATTGCGGATTTGAACGGCAAGTTTAACTTGTGTATCGACAACATTGATTTTGAAACGTTTAAGCAGTTTTCCTACGATGGTGAGTTACATAAGACGCTGGTGGGCTTGATGCGCTTTATTCTGCGTGACCCAATGTCGTGGGACCTAAAGTTGACAGTTAACCTCGACAGTATTCCAGAAAACAAACTGGGTAATGGAGAAGGGAACCAACTAGGTCAAACGTTCTGGCTTGGTAACCCAGGTGATAAAGACGCCAAAATTCGACTTATCGGAAGCATATAAGAAAGCCGCTCAACGAGCGGCCCTTTATGTTTTCCTCAAAGAGGTCAGAAAAGCTTAACGACTGATCGGCTGATGCAGTACAACGGTAGTATCAAGCCTTTGAATGCCGTTAAATGATTCAATTTCATTACAAAGATGATGAATAGACTGCAGGTCGGGCGCTTCAATTAGGGCAATAATATCAAAGTTGCCACCAACAACGCTCGTTAAGCGAACCTCAGGGATTTCTTTAAGTGCATTCGTTACATCATTCTTCTTACCCTTTTCACAAGAGATCAGTAGATAACTAGCGGCTTTTCGCCCTTCATTTTCTACACGAATCTGTGCGGTATAGCCTTTGATAATACCGGTCTTTTCTAAACGATTAATTCTTTCTGCTACTGCTGTTCGAGACAAACCAATGTTTCGGGATAGATTTGCAATCGACTCTCGCCCATTCGACAATAGACTTGAAAGTATTTTTCGATCTAATTTATCTAAACCTTGTAAAGTCATGTTTGAAATCATGTGTTCTGCCTATTTTGTTTTTATATTGTTATTAAATCGACTCAGGGAGCGTAAAGTTATACAGCTCAGCAAGAGTGAATGGGTTTTTCTGTGTCAACGGAGTGATGCGTAAGCTCAAGTCCCTCCCTGACACTTTTATGTCACTGACAAAGCTGCCGTTATGAGTGTTTGTCAAGGTCGAGTCACCTAGCAATCTGTATATCGCCCATTGACCACTCTTATTTAAAACGTGCTGTCTGCCTTCATCGGTTACATCCTGGAGTGTGATACTAATATTGAAGTCACCATTTTGCGGTGGCCATGCCATTTCACGAATGCGGCTTGGACCGTGGTAGTAACTTATATTGGTATCTGCAATTTTTAAGCTCGCTCTAATCGCACTAGAATCAAGATCGAGTACTCTTGCACTAAACGGAATATGAACGCGGTTAGTGCTTTTATTAATTAATGTGTCTCGAATAACGTTATAGTTACGCAGTTGCACTAACAGAGCCGGAGAGATTGGCATCGTCTCGCCATCCACCTGTTTTGGCGTCCACAAATTGGTATCGTAGAACGGTGCAAAATTTTTCTGAATAAATGTGTCTAACAAGCCACCTGAAGCAAACAGTAATTCAAAATCTTCAATTGAGATTTCCTCGGTCGCTGTTAGATCAAATGGGTATCGTCCTAGCCCTATCTCTTTAAACTTGGTGTAAATCTCGCTGTACCATTGGGTTTGAATGCCTTTAGCGGACTCTTTAATCATGACTGACCAGCTTTGTTGAACCACATCTAACAACCAGCTACGAACGGGTTCCGGTGATTTTTGGGCAATCTGTTTAAGTTTTATTAATGGGTCAGCTTCACTGCTGTTCATTCGATGCTGAGCTGCCGCTAGCGCCGCCATTTGCGGGTCAGGTGCATCAGCAATGTCTTTCATATACGTGCGAACACGGCTTAGCGCTGTTACGGTCTCATCCCAAGGAGTAGGGGAGTTTGGTGTTTCACTGACCTGAAGTTGGTTTAATAAGTGAAAAGCTTGTTCAACACGTTTCATCAACAAGTAATCAGGCTTAACTACTTCCTCTACTGCGTCTGATGCGGAGTCTGCCGCTGCCACGAGTTTCGGGTCTAGCTTTGAAATCAGAGCATTTTTTTCACCAACGGGTGAAAATTGTGTGTTGGCATAGACCTGCTTCAGTACGGTTGTCATTGGTGAAGAAGGGCCCGAGATTAAGTCTATCGCGTTCGTTAGATCGCCGACATTGTCATAGTTCTGGACTTTTAGTTCACTCAGCGCATTGCGCCAATTACTGATGTAGTCGTCAGTATATTTTTTACGTACTTCCTCTTTGAAGGCTTCTTGTTCTTCACTAGTAGGAATAACGTGTTGTGACAGACCTAAAACCCAGTTGTCACTGATGACTTGTTGTGACATTAGGTCCACGCGTGGTCGATAAAAAGTGCTAAAACCAGTGGAGGTATAGATCTTATCTACGATCAAGCGTTCGCTATCGATTGGTGTGTTGAACACATTGCTAAACTCAAAACCCACAGCTCGTTGCAGATCTAGGGTTCCTAAATCAATCGAATTTGCTTCGTTTAAAATGCCTGCATAAACGAGATCAACATTCGAATTTGCTAGCAATGAGCGACGTGTTGCGCGAACAAGATCCATATTGATATCAATTGGATCAAACTGTGTGCGAAAGTAAGCGTCCAAATAGCGCATCGCCTGATTGACGACGTCATTTTGGTTGCTCAAGTCGTTCATCATTTGGAGAGTTTGATGACGCAAAAAACGGATATCACGCTTTGTTGGATCGTTTAGCATTAGATACCCCTTCAATAGAGGTAAAGCGCGTGTAAAAGTGTTTTGATTTTGTGTCAGTTGTAGACGGTAACCTTTCTCAATGAGAGGTATCAACTGTTGAGCAACGTCCTTAAGTAATGCTTCGTAAGCGATGCGAGTGCTTTGATCCAAACGGCTAATGTTGAGTGGTAATATCTCTTCATCCAAAGCCTTAGAACCTTTAAGCCACGCCCCATAAGAAGGCTCTATTGCTTTCGTCGCCTTCGCTAAAAGCTCATCGAATCTTGCATCTTGCTCCACTTGTGATTTGTCATCGATACTCAAGAGTTGATTCATCACATGTAAGTTACTGTCTAATGTCGTGAAAAAGAAGTAACTGCCCCCAGTAAGCAGGATAATAGAGCCGAGTATTGCCAAACGGCTTTGTCTCTGAATTAGACGAAGATACGTCTTGTTTTCGCCCGCAAAGTCGCTTTCCGGCAATATTTGTGAATCAATCAGAAAGCGAGAGAAATAAGGCGTTTCTGTTAACTGAGTATGCTCTGACGCGATAATAGGTAAGTTGAAGTAATTACTACAACTTTTTGCAAGTAAATTGTACTTGCGACCGCCTTGCAGACTCGAACTAAAGAAAATCTCACGGATGTCTAGTGAATAGACACCGTTGTTAACATCACATAGACGCTCAAGCACATAGCTGACTTCAGACTGACATAGCTCAAACTGCTTAGGGAAAGCGAGTATTGCTTGTTTCTCATCAATGTCCGTTGAATTAGCGGATGCATCTAGCGCATTACTTTCAAGCACTCTCACTAGATTTCGATAGCTATCGCGGTAGTACTCTGCAAATACACCCTTGGCTTCTTTTAGTGGGATAGAGAGGAACTCAACACGTGTCTTGAGAGAGCTAAAGTGCATGTATTCTTTAAAGCCATCTAACTTGTCTAGCTTTGACATAATCAAATAGATTGGCAATGCTGAAGACGTTTTAGAGTTGATGGTACTCAAGCGCGCCAATAACGACGAAATGGTGTACTCTTTTTGCTCTGGCTCAGAGACGATCATGAACTCGAAATCGGTGAAGAATAGACACCCAGAAAATGGCTTTCGAGGTCGATGATGAATAACTTCTTCAATGAACGTATTCCA
>NZ_JADDYG010000092.1:48093-50402 GCF_015163535.1 Vibrio sp. OPT46
TTCTGGTTCAGAGACGATCATGAACTCGAAATCGGTGAAGAATAGACACCCAGAAAATGGCTTTCGAGGTCGATGATGAATAACTTCTTCAATGAACGTATTCCATAAAGAAGCATCACTGCTTGATACTTCCTGGAACACTAAGCGTTGGTCTGGTTTGATGTACACAGCGCTGTCAGATTCGTACCATTCAAAAAAGTCATTCTTAGCGGTTCTAGTGCGATCCATCGGTTTAATTGCACTAGAATTAAATAAAAATTGACGTCGCCCTGACCCTTTATTACCAAGCATCAGGTAAATTGGTTTCTTGCCTGAGTTAGCAAGAAGAGGCTGGATAACCATAGAAAGTGCTTCTTCCTCGGTTTCCAAATGTTGAGCTTTAGCGTTGTTCTTTTTCTTCAACCATAATGTGAATTGAAAAGTGACGTAAACAATGGCGATAGCACCAAGGGTCAGCCAAAGATAAAGTTGATCGATTTCGTCAAGAAAAAGCAGATAAATAGTGGTGATAATTGCAACCACTAAAAACATCAATATAGTAGAAATCACCACTGGATTTCTAAACAGTTTTTGTTTGAACATAAGCCTAAAACTTCTTTAATTGTATTGTTATTTATTGTCAGTTTTTTCAGCTTGTAGCTGACTCAATTTATATAGGTAGATGTTCAGTAAAAGGGTTGCGCGGTCAATTTCCTTTTGCTGTGAATACTTTTCAGCGTATTCAATACGACCTAAAAGCGGGAATAACGAGTTACTGTATTCGTACGCCTTTTCAGAGTTCTTATCTACATTCTGTCTAGCTACGTTGGCAAACACCGTTCTTGCGTCTGAGAATCGCTTATAAACATCCATAAACTGGTCTTCTAAATGGGCGCTCTGTGTCAAAAAGTTTTGACGTAGCTGCTGTGCAGAAGACGAATCCGGATAGATTGCGATTAATTCATTGGTCAAGCTATCGAGCTCGCTGACGTTACTTACTTTTGCCGAGTCTAAAAACCAGTTATTCATCATAATATCGACACGATTAATGGCCTGCGTTTTCAATGACTGAGCATATTTTTTATTTTCGTAATCTAACGAGGCGACCAAATTTACAAGTTCATTAAGTGAAGCTTGATTAATTTTTTGCTCCAATGTTCGATAACGTTGTTGCTCGTACATGAAATGTGAACATATCGCAGTAACAATCAAACCAATAACGAAGTAGATCATAAATCGACCAGACTTTGCCGGTGATGCTTTCTCTTGGCTATTTAGGTTGGGTGATGACACCGGTGAGGGAGAGGGAGACACATTCACTTTAATTTCAGGTGCCTTCTGCGTTGCTGCAGGAGCGCTAGTGTTGGCTTGTTTTTTCTCGCGTAACTCAGCCGCAATTTGTTGTTCTTTTATCTGCTCAATCCATTGATTCAAAATACGGCGAATGCGACCTAATGACGGCGCTTCAATACCGTAATGAAGACGAAGCTCTTCCTCAATCCTCAAGCATAATTGATGTGCTGCCTCTATCAATGGAAGCTCTTCTGGTAACGCCCGATGCTTATTAATTCGTTTTTCAGTATGCTCTACCATCCATTCAATAGCGCTCATTCGTGCCTTTGACTTTGAATGCTCTGGATACGCGTTGAACCAATATACGACACACACATCAAGTATTGAGTTTAACCCTTCAACAAGGCCTCTTAAGCCGTCGTTATAGGTTGACGCAACGGTAAAGTAACAGCAACAACGTAGGTCTTTCGCTTGGGTACTCAAGATCTTTTTTGAGAGTGTTTGAACCGTTTTCCACGAGACTCTCCCTGTGACTTTATTCAGGTTGTTTATTTGACGTTTAATTTCGTCAAAATCCTCAGAACCATTAGGATTAGAGCCGCTTGGGTTATTTTCATCGATTGGTCTTCGAGCGAAGTCGGTAAAAAACATAAGGAAAGTTCCAACTGATCATATAGAAGTATTAAGTTATATAGGATTTCACTACTGTTATATTAAATTATAAGCAGTGCACATCTGCCGCAATTCTATAGACAAAATAAGCGGATTAGATAATAAAAATTCATTAAAAGAAATTAAATTACTTTTAGTGTGATCTTTGTTCATAATATTAATATCAATAGTTAAGTCTATTTATAAGAAGAAACTTATATATGAAGATGAGAACGTTGATTAAAAAGTAACTAAATTGTTATCGAAGATTACGCTTTGTTCAATTAGCAATCAAATTCTGTTACTTCTATTTAAATAGAAAGATTTACTGTCTCGTCACTTAATCTGTAGTCGGTTCTTTAGTTTTTGTTTGTAGGTAAAACAAC
>NZ_JADDYG010000092.1:50412-61202 GCF_015163535.1 Vibrio sp. OPT46
AAGAACGTTGATTAAAAAGTAACTAAATTGTTATCGGAGATTACGTTTTGTTCAATTATCAATCAAATTCTGTTACTTCTATTTAAATAGAAAGATTTACTGTCTCGTCACTTAATCTGTAGTCGGTTCTTTAGTTTTTGTTTGTAGGTAAAACAACCAACCTGATAGTTGAAATGTATTAAATTATAGGTGTTTTTTTAGGCTTATTGAAAAAGAGAATATAATTGATATCTTTCGCCTCTAAGTAGAATATCGGTTTTCCTAGAGGGACGAAATGCTAAAACCAAGTCAAATTGGGCTGATTTCAGCCATGTGTCTATTTTCTTCTGTTGCAATGGCAAAAGGGGAGCGATATGGACTCTCTACCAGTATGTTGACTATCGATAGCATTAAATACGATGAAGGTAAAAGTGGTGAGCAGGATACGCTTAGGTTCGGCTTGGTTCATACTCGTCCTATTGATGAAAACAATAACCGTTGGCGTTGGTGGTTAGGGCTAAACTATCTAGCAGAAGATATTGAAGCGCCAGCAAACGGCTTATATCAAGAAGCGACGAACTATGAACTTCGTGTTGTTCCTCAATATGCGTTGACTTCTTGGAGTGTTTTCACGCCATACGTTGGTGCGGGCTTGTCTGTCGGTTACTCGCAATATTCTAATCGCTGGCAAGTAGACCAAGAGGGCTATCGTTATGAGAGTGTTGAAGACATCGACCAGTTTGAGTTAGGTGCGGTTGTGACCCTTGGTACTGCTATAAAGTTAGGCAGTAATCCTGACGCCCATATACAAATTATCCCGCAGGCCTCTTATATCCTTCCGGTTGTAAATGATGGAATTGGTGGGCTTGAACTATCAGTTTCTTTGCTCTTTTGAGGTTCGTAAATGTACTCAAATCAGCTAGTTTTATTTATCTCAAAGTGTCCAGAGGAATACACCGGTGCAAAGCATATTGAAATGCCTGAAAGTGGTGGTTCGATAGGTCGTTCCCCAAGCTGTAGCGTGTCTTTAGCCGATCACAACCGCTTTATATCGGGCACTCATTGTTTGCTCAGCGTGTATGGAGATACCTACTATATAAGTGACGTATCAACTAATGGCACAATGGTAAATGGGAATAAAATACTAAAAAATCAACCCGTTGCGATAGTTGATGGCGACATCATTTCTTTAGGGCAATATGAGATTGGTGTTTCTCTTGAGCACGTTACCTCAACACTAGACATCGCCGCTGATATTGCTCCTGAGCGAGTATCTAGCGATCCTCTGGTTAGTCTAGGAGATGCGGTTGTCGAAGAGGAAGAAAAAGTCGGTGCCTTAGAAGATTTGTTTATGGAGACTAAACAGGATGACATTGATTGTCATGATCCTGTTGCTCACCTTAACTTTTCGATGCAGCGAGATGACGATTATTTAATTCGTGATAATGAGCGTACAGAATCTGAACAACCTAGAACCGTGGAAAGCACACGTCAGGTGGTCGATGACAGTTTCAGTATATATTCCGAATTCGATCAGCCAAGCCTAATCCCTGAAGACTGGATGGCTGCGGAAACCAAGAGTAACGCATCGGTCAATGATGCATTAGCGCCAGAAAGCGGTAAGGCACATAGAGCCGATATTGCCTCAGCTGAGGTGATGCAACCTGGCACGGTAGCCCCAGATAGCACGATTCAAAGACAACATCGTACGCATAATGTTACTGAGATGGTCGTAGAACAGGCTAACACAGGGTCAAAATGGGAAGAGATGACCCAATCTTTTACGCCTTCTCCTAACACTAATCAGCAACTTCAAATACCTACGGCAGAGCACGCGATAAACAGTACGACGAAAGCACAAGTCGATACTGATGCGGCCGTTTGCTCTCAAGATATAGCGCAAGCGTTTTTTGATGGTTTGGGTATTCGAAGCCCAGAGTTGATGACAAACGAGGCGCAGTTATTCAAGCAAATGGGCACTTGCTTGCGTTTATGTATTGATAACCTACAGAAAGAGTTGCACGAAGTGGAATCGTTAAAAGATGAGCAGAGTGCGAGTGAGGCTAACTCGAACATTGCAGAGCTAATGCTTACTTTGAATAGTCAGCAATTACTGGCTCCAAATGAACTGGTTGAACAAATGCTCGATGAGCTGAACGACCACCAAGTTATGTTTAACAAAGCACTGAATGAGCTCATTTTAGAACAGTCAGAAACGAACGATCCCGTAGCATTTGCTAACAGGGTCGCTAGCCAGTCTTTGTTCTCAACTAAGTCAAAGCTGTGGGCCGAATACCTAGATTTCTACACTAATAATCGTCGCCTGCTTAATGAAACATCCTTAAAAGGGCTGATTAAGAAAAACTATAACAAAGTGATTAAGGGAAACCATGCGTAGTATCGCCGTATTACTCGGATTTGCCATGTTGTCCGGTTGTTCCATGTGGGATCAATTTAAAGAGTCCACTGGTATCACACCAGAAACTTCGTCGATTGAATTGGTTATTGAGGCATCACCTGTACTCAATGTGAGAAATGGGGGCCAGTCATCTCCAGTTATTCTCCGTCTTCACGAATTAAGTTCGCCAGTATTGTTCCGAAGCTTAGATTTCTTTGCCTTGTTTGAGAGCGATAAAGCGTCGTTGGGTGATGAGTACATCAAACGTTACGAATATCAAATACAGCCAGGTGGAAAAGTTCATGAAATGCTAACGCTAGACCCTGACACTCGTGCCGTCGGTTTTTCAGTGGCTTTTCGTGATATTGATGGTTCGTCATGGCGAAAAGTGGAAGTTATTGAAGAGAAGAGCGAGTACTACATCAAGCTCAAGTTAGAGGGCAGTGAGTTAATTTCTGATAACACTCGCGGCATTGAACAGGTTTACTTTTAAGGGATAGAAACATGTCTTTATACAATCCAGTTGTTTGGCAAGATGGAATGTTCATGAAGCCGCAGCATTTTCAACAACTCGATCGTTCGCAAAGTAAACTATCGAGCCTACTGAGTGCCAATGCATCGCCTTTGCATTGGGGAATTAAACGTTTAGAAATCAACTCTCAGTTACTAGCACTGGGTAAAATCGGTATTACTCGTGCTGAAGGTATTTTACAAGACCGGACACCATTTGAGCTTCCGTTGCTTGCTGAGCTGCCTGAAGTGAAAGATGTAGATCCTTCGATTGCCGATAAAGTCGTTTATTTGTGCTGTCCGTTACCATCGGAACGTTCTGAGTTGTTTGGTACCAAAAAAGACGGTGCGCGCTATACGATGGAATCTCAAGAAGCGGTTGACGCTTGTTATGATTCGGAAGACATGGCAAATATCGTCGTCGGTAAGCTTAACTTTTGCTTAATGTACGATCATGAAGATAAGAGTGCTTACACGTCTATTCCGATCTTAAAGATCTCAGAAGTGAAGCCTGATGGCAGCGTGATCTTAGATGATAGTTTCATTCCTACCTGTATCGATATTCATGCGTCGACAGTACTGAGTAAATTTGCGACCGAGTTTGCTTCTATGTTGAAGCATCGCGCGGAATCGATAGTCCAGCGATTAGGGGTGGTGGATCAACAAGGTGTATCATCGGTTTCTGACTTTATGCTATTGCAAGCGCTCAACCGATACGAACCCTTGTTTTGGCATTTCGCCAGCACAGAAGCTGTGCATCCTGAGTCTTTGTATCGAATTCTTCTTCAGGCAGAGGGTGAGCTTTCGACGCTGTGCTCAACGGCACGCCGACCTATTGAGTTTACGAAGTACAATCATGGTGATCTTACTAGCTGTCTTTCTCGCGTCCTAGACAGTGCGAAAATGACATTGAGCGTGATGTCTGAGCAAAGAGCAATTCCACTGACCTTAAAAGATCAGAACTATGGCATCAGAACGGCAGCAATCCCTGACAATAAGATCATTGATACGACAACCTTTATCCTCGCAGTTAAAGCCGACGTGACCTTGGATGTTCTGCATACCCAGTTTGTCAGCCAAACGAAGATCGGTTCTATCGATAACATACGTGACTTGATTAACCTTCAACTGCCTGGGATTGAGATTAAACCAATGCCAGTTGTGCCACGCGCGCTGCCGTATCACGCTGGCTACACCTATTTCGAGCTCGATAAAACGGGCGAAGAGTGGATGGCATTGAAGAACACTGCTGCGATTGCGATTCACGTTGCGGGCGATTTCGCTAACTTATCATTGCAACTTTGGGCCGTTCGTCTATGAGTTACGCAGAAACCGACGTCACCGTAGTCTTATTCCAACCAGAGCCTGGCAAACCAATGGAGGTAATGCCAGCGCCTGACTTGTCGAGAAACATCGCAGTACAAGATCTATCTATCGACAACATGGGTATTAACCCGCTAGTGGACCAGTTCTCATGGTTGATCGCCAGTCTGTCTTGTATGTCTTCGATCCCTTGGCTTGATGACCCGATGCCATTTCGTGAACAAGTGGCACGTGAGATTCGAAAAGGTGAACGAAAACTTAATGAAATGGAGCTCGATCGTGCTTCGGTTCTTGTTATTCGTTACTGCTTGTGTGCGGCGATTGATGAATCTGTTTGTCGACAAGAGTGGGGGGCAAATAGTCACTGGAGCCAGAACAGCTTACTGTCTGAATTCCACAACGAAACATCTGGTGGTGACAAGTTTTTCGTTATTCTCGACCGCTTAAAAGCCGACCCTCGCAAATACCGTCACGTTATAGAGTTTCTCTATTTATTGCTTCAACTTGGTTTCCAAGGCAAGTACGGCCGTGAAGAGCGTGGCAACGAAAAGTTAGCGGAAATTGGCAGCACCATTTATCGATTAGTGCGAGATGACCGCCTAGCAGAACAAGAAAAAGTTTCTTTAATCAACCTTAAAGCTAAATATCTAAAGAAGCCGTTAAAAAGGGTAATTTCACCCAAGCTGATCTTAAGTCTTAGTGCGATGACGTTTGCGCTTATGTATGCGGCAACCTACATCGTCATAGACTTAAAATTTCAGCAACTGCTTGAAATGTATAGATAACCAGAGATCTAAAATGAGATCTTCTGCCAGTTTTAGGGCTTATTGTGAATATCACTGGTCTTTTAGTGAAATTCACTAGTTATTTAGAGAGATTGCAGTTTGCGATCTCTTTTATCATTCAATCAATAAAATTCAAATGGATTGGTTATGGGCGTAACAGTTGGTGCGAATGGACTTTCGATAGTTCATAAAGGCTCAGGTGGTGAAGCGAATGCAACGCTCCCAGATGTTTGTTTAACTAAGGTCGGCAAGCCAGTCGTCCCTATCCCTTATGGCAACAATGCTAAATCAGCAGACCTTGCTGGTGGGACTACGACAGTCTCTATGGATGGCGGTAACAGTGTCGCTATCAAGGGCAGTACGTTCTCAAAAAGTACCGGCGATGCGGGCGGTGACAGAAAAGGCGTTTCCTCTGGCACGATAGAAGCTGAAGCAAAATTCATTTCAGCCTCACCAACGGTTAAATTTGAAGGTAAGGGCGTATGTCGCCTGTCCGATCAAATGACCATGAACAAAGCCAACACTATGTGTTTGGGTGGCGCACAAAACCCATCGGTTTCTGTTACGGAAGATCAGGAAGGGACGTACACGGTTGATTTGTACCTCTCTTACTCAGACGGCGAACCCGTTCAAGGCGCAACTTACACTCTCACAGATCAATCTGGCGCCGTATTTGAAGGAACATTAGACAACAACGGTAAAGCATCGGTTGGTGGTGTTGCTCCGGGTGAGTTTGCCATAGAGTATGGTGAGGACAGTCGCGATTTTATGCCAAATGTTCCAACCAAGACTAACCCGAACTTTGATCCAAGTGCAAACGCGCAGCTAATTATTGAAGAAGCTAAGCGTGGAGAAGTCGGTTTCTGGGAGAATGCGTGGAAGAGAATGTCTGGTGCTGCAAGCTGGGTTTGGGGCGTCATTCTTGGTGACTTTAACGATGATGCCTCCGTAGAACAGATTATTGCCAATACGGCCCTGACCATGATCCCTGTTGTCGATCAAGCAGCAGATGTCCGCGATTTATCAGCGAACATTATGACGTTGTTGAATGAGGAAGAACGTGAAAAGTCGGAAAACTGGCTAGCTCTTTCATTAACGCTTATCGGTTGTGTCCCGACATTTGGTAGTGCAGTCAAAGGCACTTGTAAAGTTGCGTTAAAAGGCGGTAAAGGAACATCAAAAGATACTTTGCTGGCCGTTTTAAGAGGCATGGGTAAAGGCGATCCAGAAAAATTTTTGCGCACGTTAGATTGGGTGGATTACGCGAAACAAACCAGCCAGATTGTTACCGATGTTCTAAAACCTTGTATTGAAGTGGCAACCGAGTTGGCTTCATACGCAAACAGAATGGGCGCAGATGAGCTCGGTGCGTATTTCTTAAAGTTAGCGGATGAGGTAAAAATCATCGATAAGATGGTGCCGGACAAACTTAAAGAAGCGATGGGCGAGTTTGATAAGCTTTTTGCTCGCATCTTAGGTAAGGGTGAAAAAACATACCCAGCAAAAGTAAAACATAATACCGGCGAGTCTGCTCAGTCAGGAAAGAACTCTGCAAAGGCAAATGAAGAAAAAGATAAAAAGCCTGTTAGGTGTAAGATTTGTAAAAGAGTTGCTGGCAAAAAAGAGGGAGAGTGCGCCGATGCTCTAAGAACAAAAGGGAAGAACAAATAGTGAAAATACAAGAAGCGAACCCTAGCAATACGGTGAAAGAGTTTGAAGGTGATGTATTTCGCCAAACTGACTCTTATAAGTTAGCCAGTGCCGATATTAGAATGTCCCACCCTCTGAACCTTAAGTCAGGCACTCTCGATGCACACCATATAATCAGTGATATGGTTGTTAATAATCTAGCAACCTTTAGAACATTACAAATGCAACGAAAAGGTTGGTCGATGAATCATGGAACCAATCTAGTTTTACTATCATCAGATGAAGAAATTTGTTGTTATTACGAGACTCCTCAACATTCTTCTGGCCATACTGATTCAAGCATTTCGAACTCTTTTTATGGCACTAAAGCGAAGATGCTTAAAGAGTCATCAAAGATAAAAGACAAAGGGCTTAAAAAGTCTATCGATTCTACAATTGGTTACCATAAAGTAGTTGCGATAAAGTTAGCATTGACATTGAACAAATTGAATTGCGACACTGATTACTTAATCTATGTCGATGAGATTGATGACATATCGAAAAAAATACTTGGTTATATTTCGAACTTTAAACTGCTGCTAAAAGGTGATGGAGTTAGGTTTAAGAAAGGAAACATAGGATGTGGTGTATGTAGTAGTAGAGACGCTCACTTTACGCCCGGAGGCTTCAAGTTTTTCAATAAACGGCGGGACATAGCAGAAAAGGATTCGCATACAAGAGAAAGCGAAGGCTTGGTTAAGTCCAACATCACGTATCAAAAAAATAATAAAGAGTACAGTACTTCAGTCAAACACAATATGGTGTATGAAAATTTTTATAAACAAGTTGAACCAAAAGAAGTAGTAAAAAATATGATCTTTGATAGAAGTCGGAATAGGTTAAAGAACGTTAAGGAATTGTAAGTATATGGGTGGTGAAAAACTAGCTACGTTTAGTGAAAACTTATTAGGTAATGATATTTTTGCAAAACCAATTGATGGAAGAGAATTTTTATATTCCATTGACAAATATTTACCAGTTTCAGCTTTAGACGCAATAATCTGGACTGCTGGTGACCATGATCTTGAAGATGTCCCTGATATAATCGATAAAGGTGATCGATTAGTTTCTAGACTGGTAATGGAAGCTATTATGGCGTGGGATCCTTATGGTGTGATATTCCTACCTGCCGAACTGCATTCCACTTGTAGGCAACTAACGGACTTTTTTATCATGTCGGTTAATAATACTATCGATGTTATTAACGAGGAAGACAGTTTTGTGTTTATGGAAGATAAATCCCACATAGGACTACCTCCTAAAGTAGTAGTCTCTGAGCTATATATATCTGAGTCGAAGTACAATGCTATTGAATCACATAAGAAGCATATATTTAGAGTGCAAGGCTCAGATGACACGATTTTCTTTTCTACTGAATTGGTTGATAATGTTTGGGAAATCGCAGAGAAAAATGGCGCAGTAGGTCTCGTGCAAGAGCCATTTGATTTTGATGAAGAGGCACCTGTATTTTAATTATGAAAGAACAATATCATTTACTAACTAAACAAGACCTAGTTAACTTTCCATTCCAGCAAAGCCCTAAACCAATAGTGCCAGTAGAGCCCGATTTACTTTTGGAAATGACCTTTTCTCCAAAGCTATTTATCATCAGTGATATTGCGTCAAAAGTGGAGAAACTGGTCGTACACGGAGTAGAGTGGTTAGACGCTCGAGTGGATTGTTCTCCAAGCCAGCCATCTGATGATGAAATTAAAGTTTACGAAGATTATCGTATGCCTTACATCCATCAAACTTATAAATTGACGGATAAAGAAAAACAATACGGCAAGTTGAACTGGTTAGACATCGAGTCAACGGAGTTTGATTTCTCTAAAATAGAAAATATTCCTTTAGAAGAACGATTAATATTTAAGCTAGAAGAAGACTTTGGCTTAGTTTTCATTCACCAGAGCGTGATTGACCTTCTTAAAAAAGACGTCAAGGACGTTTGGGTAAGGGATGTATAATGATAAGCGCCGAAAGGCGTTTTTTCATTTGGCACCATATTTAAATCAGTAGTTCAAGCGAATGGAACGCTCCGAGATGTTTGTTTAACAAAGGTCGGCAAGCCGAACGTTCTTATCCCTTATGGTAACAATGTTAAATCAACAGGCCTTTCTGGTGGCACTAAGACTATCTCTATGGATGGTGGTAACCGTGTCGCGATTAAAGGCCGTTCGTTCTAAAAAAGCACTGGTGTAAGTTATAGGTTTGAGATGGAAATAGTATACATAAATGAGGACTTTAACGAGGGTGAATCATTATTTACTGCCGTTGATAGTCGGTCATCTTTCTATGATGATAATGATTTCACTCCCACTTCTTGTAAAAGTGAGATTGTGTGGAAAGATGATGATATCTATGAAATTGAAGCATTAGATTTAATCAGAGGTGGTGCTTTTAATGTCACTAAGCCTATTGCTGAACTAATTATGAGTTTCGACCCATACGGCGTTGAAGTTTATCCCGCAAAATTAACCTGTTCCGGAGACGGAGTGTTAACTGAGCGCTACATCATAGCAGTAGAAAACTTAGTAGATGTTGTTGATTATGATAAAAGCATAAAAGTAACTGACGTAACTACTCGTTTTTACTTATCTGATGAAAAGATCAAGGAACTTTCGGATAGCAAGAGGCACGTTTTTAAACCTGTCGGAATGACAAAAACGTTCTTCTCAATCGAGTTGTTTGAAGCGCTTGTCCGATTAGATGAGGAGGGTAAAATAAATACTAGTATCGTTGCCTTTTCATTTGATACATCCGAAGAGACGCCCCGAGTCTAGTGTAAGTAGGTAATTATAATAATGACTAACTACGCAGTTTTATCTAAACAATCTTTGACTGACTTCCCATTCCAGCAAAGCTCTAAGCCAATTGTGCCAGTAGAGCTCGATTTGCTTTTGGAAATGACCTTTTCTCCGAAGTTATTTATCATCAGTGATATTGCATCAGAAGTAGAGAAACTGGTCGTACACGGAGTAGAGTGGTTAGACGCTCGCTTGGATTGTTCTCCAAGTCAGCCATCTGATGATGAAATTAAAGTTTACGAAGATTATCGTATGCCTTACATCCATCAAACTTATAAATTGACGGATAAAGAAAAACAATACGGCAAGTTAAACTGGCTAGACATTGAATCACCAGAGTGTGATTGACCTTCTTAAAAAAGACGTCAAAGACGTTTGGATAAGAGATGTATAGAAAGCGCCGAAAGGCGCTTTTTTCATTCAACACAAGATTTAATCTGTAGATCAAGTAAATGCAACGCTCCCAGATGTTTGTTTAACGAAGGTCGGCAAGCCAGTCGTTCCTATCCCTTATGGCAACAATGCTAAATCAGCAGACCTTGCTGGTGGGACTACGACGGTCTCTATGGATGGCGGTAACAGTGTCGCTATCAAGGGCAGTACGTTCTCAAAAAGTACCGGCGATGCGGGCGGTGACAGAAAAGGCGTTGCCTCAGGCACGATAGAAGCCGAAGCAAAATTCATTTCAGCTTCACCAACGGTTAAATTTGAGGGCAAGGGCGTATGTCGTCTGTCCGATCAAATGACTATGAACAAAGCCAACACCATGTGCTTGGGCGGTGCACAAAACCCATCGGTTTCTGTTACGGAAGATCAGGAAGGGACGTATACGGTTGATTTGTACCTCTCTTACTCAGACGGTGAACCCGTTCAAGGCGCAACATACACTCTCACAGATCAATCTGGCGCGGTGTTTGAAGGAACACTAGACAACAACGGTAAAGCATCGGTTGGTGGCGTTGCTCCGGGGGAGTTTGCTATAGAGTACGGCGAGGACAGCCGCGATTTTATGCCAAATGTCCCAACCAAGACCAATCCAAACTTTAATCCAAGTGCGAACGCGCAGCTAATTATTGAAGAAGCTAAGCGTGGAGAAGTCGGTTTCTGGGAGAATGCGTGGAAGAGAATGTCTGGTGCTGCAAGCTGGGTTTGGGGCGTTATTCTTGGTGACTTTAACGATGATGCCTCCGTAGAACAGATCATTGCCAATACGGCCCTGACCATGATCCCTGTTGTCGATCAAGCAGCAGATGTCCGCGATTTATCAGCGAACATTATGACGTTGTTGAATGAGGAAGA